>JANYFX010000665.1 GCA_025359585.1 Rhizobacter sp.
TTTCGTCGACGGGAACAGCCATGGCCATGCGACGGTCTGAGCTCTACGCCCCGGCGTGGTCCGAGCCACTGCGGCATCTCGGCCCGAAGCTCGGCTTCACCGACAGAGGCCTCGGACTGGTCTGCGAACGATTCGACATTCCTGTTCCGTACCGAGGCTACTGGGCCAAGCGAGCTGCTGGCGTAGCTCCCCACCAAACACCCTTGCCCGACCCCCTCCGCGATGACGTCGTAGAGCCGCTGCAGGCATTCGACGGTTCGGGGCGGCGCTTGGCGCCGGAAGACGTTCCGGACGAATGGATCATCCCCGGGATGTTGAAGCGCACGTTCACGCCCGCGCCAAAGCCGACTGTGCGCTCTCCGCCGCGAAATCGGCCCACGTACCCGGCGCTGCAGGGCGTTGGCGACACGCCATCGCAGGGTCAGCACGCGCTCGAAGCACTGCGACCCACACCTGGCCCGCTGGAGCCCGAGGTTGCACCCGAGATGGCCTTCCGCATCGAAGACACGCTCGCCTGTTCGGCGGACAGCGATGTGGCAGACGCTGATCCATTGCCAACGACCGAAGCCGCCCCGCAGTCGCCCCTTCTGCCGGAGGTCGCGTCGAAGTCTGCGGCGCCGGGGCCGCAACTGCTGGCTGACCAGCCCTCGCGCAACCATGGCGCTTACATGCGAGAGCAGCTCGATCGAGTCTTCACCGCAGCCGCGTGGCAACAGCGACGCGACGAGGCGTTGGGCGTGCTGGCGATGATCGCGTTGCGGGCTGCCGAAGAGCCTGCGACGGCGGCGCGCATCCTGTCGTGGGTGGCCGAGGTGCGCGGCGCGCTCGAGGCGGACGATCCCATTTTCCGGTTGCTGACCTCGCTGCAGACCGAGGCCAGTCGTCTCGCAGCCTGACCTCGCACTCGCAGCGCATGCCAACGACACCAGGGAGGCGCCTGATCGACGGCACTTCGCTCATTTCGCTACACCGCCGGCAGGGCGACCGGAAACGGGCAGAATTCGGCCTGTGAAGACCTCAGCCCTGTTCGACGAGCGGCGCGCGGCGCAAGCGGCGGCATTCTTGCTTGCCAGGGCCGGCGGGCGGATGTCCCTGCTCGCGCTGACCAAGCTGCTCTACCTGGCCGAGCGCGAATCGTTTCGCCAGTACGCCGAGCCGCTGACGGGCGACACGCCTGTATCGATGCAACACGGCCCCGTGCTGTCGAACACGCTCAACCTCATGAACGGGTTCGCGAAGCCGGACGAGTCGGCACCATGGGATCAATGGATCGCTGCTCGTGAGGGGAATGTCGTTGCCCTTCGCGACCCGGCCATGCTCTCAGACTTCGAGCGAGACCTTTCCGCTCTGAGCCGCGCTGATCTCGACATCCTGACGGCCACCTGGGATGCGTTCGGTCACCTGCATGGCGACCCCTGGGCGCTCGTGCGCTATTGCCATGACAACTGCCACGAGTGGGAGGATCCGGGCCTTTCGAGCTTCGAGATCCCGCTCGTTCGACTGTTGCGGCACGTAGGCTATGACGACGCGGCCGTAGAGGCGGCGTCACAGCAGCTTGAGGACCGCGCCGCCCTGCAGCGCTCCTTCAACTGATCTGTCAACAGTCGTGGCGTGGCAGGCGGCACCGGGCTCGACGTTGCTCGTTCCCTCGGGTCAGAAAAAGCATCTGCATGTGGTTGTGCTGGGGCCGGTCGCCTTGGAGGGATACGGCGCCACTCGTCAGATCGCTCTCGCGAGCATCACGACGAAGTACCCGAACCTGCATTTCGATCCGGCCTGCGTCATCGGTGCCGGCGAACATGATTTCATCAAGCACGAGAGCTGGGTCGCCTACCGCTATCTCCGCGTGGACACCGAGGCCCACGCGCACGCGCGCATTGCCGACCACACATGGATCGAACACATTCCCTGCACTGGGGACTTGGTGCGGCGCATCCGCTCTGGGGTGTGTGCATCGCGGTTCACCTCTGGCGAGTTTCGACGGCTGTTCGGCTGCTGACGTGTGCCAGGCCTCTCAACCTCAGGTGGCACGAGATGGGCATCGACTCACCGTCTGAAAAGCGGGTGCCGGTGTCTGGCGGCGGCCAGCTCAAGACATGCCACCTCGGTGCGCCTGCCGACTTGCTCGACATGCTGAGGTGGCAAGTCGACGACCTTGCAGTCACGCCTCCTCACTTGGTCCGCTCGCGCAACTACAGAACGATGCTGTGTGCGGTGACGGCGTGGCAGATGACCGACTGGGTGTTCGAGGATCTGCCGGACCCGCTGCGCGAAGAGTGGAAGTGCCTCAGGCCCGACGCGAAGCCGCTGGTGCGTTTTCAGGACTGGGCCAGGAGCCAGTGCCTCGCACTCAGAATCTGCCGTGAGATCGCGACTGGGTTCAAGCATCGGACGCTCGAGCGTGATCGTGCTCCCGACATCACGTCGGACACCATGCAGGTGCTTGACGAGCAGCTTCGGCCTTACCCGCTTGGTGTCCTGACCCTCGACGGCTTTTTGCACAACAGCGTGACTGTCATGCAGGAGGCGCTCGCATTCTGGGAGATGACTCTTGGTCGGGCCGGGCTGCTCGCGCGCAGCGATGAAGCGACGCACCTGCTCAATCTCGAGGCCGACCCCAGCGGCTGGACTTGGCCGCGCCCGGTGAAAGAGCCGTTGCCCGACGGACGCGCCGACGACTGAGGTCCTGAGCCATGGATGAGTATCGTCAGAAGGTCCCGATGATCTC
>JANYFX010000576.1 GCA_025359585.1 Rhizobacter sp.
CGCGGCTACTTCGACCGTGCCGAGGCCGACGCCTTTGCAAGCGGTCTGCAGAGCCAGGCGCTCGAGGTCAGCGTCTATGGCGTGCCTGCGTATTCCACGCTCGGAACCTTGCCTGGCGACTGGCTCGCCGATCCGCTGCTCAACACCTTCATCAACTACCCCGAAGGCGAACTCGCGCGGCTGATCTTTCACGAGCTCGCGCACCAGGTGGCGTTCGCCAAGGGCGACACGGTCTTCAACGAATCCTTCGCGACAGCGGTCGAGCGCATCGGCGGCGCGCGCTGGCTGAGCACGCAGGCGGGCCCGCAAGCGCGCGAAGACTACGAACGTTTCGAGTCGCGCCGGCAGGACTTTCGGGCCTTGACCACGCGTTACCGCGATTCTTTCAACGCGCTCTATGCGAGCGCCGCGAGCGACGCCGACAAACGCGCCGGCAAGCTCACGCTGATGGCCGGCCTTCGTGCCGACCACGCGGTGCTGAAAGCCGAACGCTGGGGCGGGTATACCGGGTATGACGGCTGGTTCGCGCGCGCCAACAATGCGGCCTTCGGCGTGCTCGCCGCCTACAACCAGCTGGTGCCGAACTTCGAGCGCCTGTTCGAACGCGAGGGGCGCGACTTCCAAGCCTTCTACGCCGAAGTGAAGAGAATTTCAGCGCTGCCTCAAGCCGAGCGGCGTGCTGCATTGCCCTGAGGAAAAATACACATGGCCGACATCAAGATCCACCGCGACCACACGCTCGGCCTGACCAAGGCGCGGAAGGTGGCGCTGCAATGGGCCGAAGACGTGGAGAAGAACTTCGACATGGAGTGCACCATTCTCGAAGGCGAGACCAGCGACACGGTCGAGTTCACACGCTCCGGCGTGAAGGGCGCGCTCGTGGTCGCGGCCGACCACTTCCAGCTCGAAGCCAAGCTCGGCTTCCTGCTCGGCGCCTTCAGCAAGACCATCGAGGCCGAGATCGAGAAGAACCTCGACGCGCTGCTGGCGAAAAGCGGTGCGGCGGGCAAGGCCGCCGCGAAGGCGGCCCCGGCCAAAAAGGCAGCGGGCAAGGCGGCGAAGAAGTAGCGCCGCCGGCCGGGACTGTCAGCTCACTTCAGCGACTCGATCAGGTCGATGTATTCCTGCATTGCTTCGTCGCTGCTCTTGCCCTTGGCCAGGCTCCATGCGTCCCACTTGGCGCGGCCCACCATGTCGGTGAAACCGGGGCGTTTGCCATCGACGTCGCCCGTGCTCGCCTGCTTGTAGAGCGCGTAGATCTTCAGCAGCGTCATGTTGTCGGGTTTTTCCGGCAGGCTCTTCGAGTCGGCCACCGCTTGCTCGAATTGTTTCTTCAGATCGGCCATGGGGATAAGTCTCCTGATGGGCACGCATGCCGTGGGTGAAAATGTGCATTGACGGCGTCGATGTTACCCAGCATCTTGGGCACACAGAGAACAGACCCCGCAAGGAGAAACCCGATGCCTGAAACTTCACAGCGCATGTCGCGCGTGGACACCGCGTGGCTGCGCATGGACAACGACGTGAACCTGATGATGATCGTCGGCGTCTGGTTGCTGCAACCCGGCATCACGCACGCGGCGCTGTGCGAGCGCGTCGAAGACAAGCTGCTCAAGTACGACCGTTTTCGCCAGAAGGTGGTGCAGGACGCGATGGGCGCGACCTGGGTGCACGACGAGGCCTTCGACATCCACCGCCACGTGCTGCACGAAAAGAAGCTCAAACGCGAGCGCGGCCAGAGCGAGCGCGAGGCGCTGCAGGCGCATGTGGGCGAGCTCGCCAACACCGCGCTCGACCCGGATCACCCGCTCTGGCAGTTTCATCTGATCGACGACTACGAAGGTGGCAGCGCGCTGGTGGCGCGGGTGCACCACTGCATCGGCGACGGCATCGCGCTGATCTCGGTGATGCTCTCGATCACCGACGGCGGCATGGACCCGCCCAAACGCAAGAAGCGCGAAGCGGCCGAGAGCGAAGGCGACTGGTTGTCCGACGCCGTCGTCAAGCCGCTGACCGACCTGGCCAGCAAGGCCATCGGCATGTACGGCGGCGGTGTCGCCAAGTCGATGGAGATGTTGTCGAACCCGCAGCAGGGCCTGCTCGGCTCGCTAGACATGGCACGCACCGGCGCCAAGGTGCTGGGTGACGTGGCCGCCATGGCGCTGATGGCTGACGACTCGCCCACGCTGCTCAAGGGCAAGCCGATGGGCCAGAAGATCGTGGCCTGGGGCGAGCCGCTGCCGCTGGCGCAGGTCAAGGTGATCGGCAAGGCGCTCAACTGTTCGATCAACGACGTGCTGCTGGCCTGCGTGGCCGGTGCCATCGGCGCTTACCTGAACGAGATGGGCGAGGACCCGACCGGCAAGGAGATCCGCGCGATGGTGCCGGTCAACCTGCGGCCGATCGAGAAGGCCTGGCAGCTCGGCAACCGCTTCGGCCTGGCGCCGCTGACGCTGCCGATCGGCATCGACAACCCGATCGAGCGGGTGTACGCGGTGCGCACGCGCATGAACCAGTTGAAAGACAGTTACCAGCCGCTGCTCGCCTTCGCGGTGCTCTCGGTCGCGGGCCTTTTGATCAAGCCGGTGCAGGACGGCCTGCTCGGCCTGTTTGCGAAGAAGGCCACGGCGGTGATGACCAACGTGCCGGGGCCCGCGGTTGCGCTGAAGCTGTGCGGCTCGACGCTGCGCCAGACCATGTTCTGGGTGCCGGCCTCGGGCGACATCGGCGTCGGCGTGAGCATCCTGTCGTATGGCGGCGGCGTGCAGTTCGGGCTGATCACCGACAAGAAGCTGTGCCCGCACCCGCAGCAGATCATCGACCGTTTCGAGCCGGAGTTCGAGAAGCTGCTGCTGGTCACGATGATGTTGCCGTGGGCCGAAGCGGCCTGAGCGCGAACCCCTGCAAGGCACCAGAATCGGTGCACCGAAACTTTCACGATGGAGTTTGTCGATGAGCAGTTCGTTCCCTCGCCGCCAGTCGCGGTGGCTCGCCGTGCTGGCCCTCGCCGTGCTGCTCCCGGGCGCTGCGGCGGCCGCAGAGCCGCCGATTCCGATTGCCGACTTCGTTCGCCACGGCAACTTCAGCGCCCCGGCGATGTCGCCGAACGGCAAGTACCTCGTTGTCACGCAGCGCGCCGCGAAAGAGCCGCGCGACGAATACTCGACGGTGGTCTACGAGCTCGCCGGCATGAAGATCGTCAGTGCCGTGCGCGTTGCCGAGAGCGGCGACATTCCCTGGCGCCACACCTGGGTCTCCGACACCCGTTTCGTGACGACGCTGGCGCGCGAGTACGGCACCGTGGGCCAGCCCTGGCTGACGGGCGAGCTCGTGGCGGCGAACGTCGACGGACGTGGCAACGCCTACCTGTACGGATTCCGTCGCATGAGCAGCCGCACATCGGGCTACTTCGGTACGCTGACCAACGACCAAGGCTATGGTTGGCTGGCCCAGGTGCCCCGTTCTGCGGAGGCCCATATCCTGATGGGCGAGAACCCCTGGTCCTGGGGTGAAACAGCGCGCACCAGCCGCCTGTACGACATCGACACGGTGAGCACGGGGCGCCGCACCGTTGCCGAGATCAACCAGCCGGGCTTCCGTTTCGCGGTCGAGGCCGACGGCAAGCCGCGCTTCGCTTACGGCTACGACGACGATGCCGAATACGCGGTGTTCAAGCTCGACGACGCCAAGCGCGAGTGGCTGCCCTACGCGAGCGCCGAGAAGGGCGACCTGCGCCCGGTTTCGATCAGCCTGGACAACACCAAACTCCTGAGCACCCTGTCGGTGCAACGAGGTCCGCGCGCGTTGGTCAGCGAGGGCGTCGACGGCAGCGGCCGCCGCACGCTTGTCAGCGATGCGACCGGCGACATCGATCAGTTCGAGTGGGGCCTGCGCTATCAGGGCCCGTTCGCGGCCGGCAGCTCGGTCGGCGTGCCCAAACTGAGCTACATCGTCGATCCGACCCGCAGCGACGCCGCGCTGCACAAGACGCTGAGCGCCCAGTTCCCGGGGCAGTACGTTCACTTCGCCAGCGTTTCGCAGGATGGCACCCGCACGCTGTTCAGCGTTTACGGTGACCGCGACCCGGGCGCGGTCTATGTGTTCGACGCGCCCAGCGGCAAGGCCGCGCTGTTGTACGAAAACAGGCCCTGGGTCAAGCCGGAACGCATGGCCGAGCAGCGCCCCATCAGCTTCAAGGCGCGCGACGGCATGCAGCTGAACGGCTACCTCACGCTACCCCCGAATCGCGGCGAGGGCAAGCTGCCGCTGGTGCTGCTGCCGCACGGCGGCCCGCACGGTATTGCCGACGAGGGGTTCTTCGACACCGACGCGCAATTTCTCGCCAGCCGCGGCTATGCGGTCCTGCAGGTGAACTTCCGGGGCTCGGGGGGGCGTGGGCCGGCGTTCGAGGCGGCCGGCTACCGGCAGTGGGGTGGGCGCATGATCGACGATCTGGTCGACGGCGTGCGCTGGATCGCTGCGCAGGGCACGGTCGACGAGAAGCGCATCTGCAGCTTCGGCGCCAGCTTCGGTGCGTATGCAGCGATGATGACGGCGATCCGCGCGCCCGAGCTGGTGAAGTGCGCGGTCGGTTACGCCGGCGTGTACGACCTGCCGATGATCTACGACGAACCCGATGCCAGGTTGGGTGGCAAGGCCTACCGCTACTACCTCAAGGCGCTGGGCAAGGACATGGCTGAACTGAACTCCTACTCGCCCACTCGCCTGGCCGACAAACTCGCGGCGCCTGTGCTGCTGGTGCACGGAAGTGCCGACGAGGTGACGCCGCCGGCCCAGGCGCAAGCCATGCGCGAGGCGCTCACCAAGGCGGGCCGCCCGCCCGAGTGGTTCTATGTGTCTGGCGAAGGCCACGGCTTCTACGCCGAGAAAAACCGCGCGGCGTTCTACGAGAAGCTCGAAGCCTTCCTGGCCAAACACATCGGCAAGCCCTGAGGCCTAACGCCTAACGCACGCGCCGCTTCGGCCCGCGCGCCACGGCGGCGAAACGCATCGCAAACGCCATCTCGCGCAGCCAGCGGTGGCCGGGGTCGTGGTCGACGCGCCAGGTCCAGTGCACCGACACCGTGAACGGCGGCAGCCCGAGGTCGGGCTCCACCACCTGCAGCGCGTGGCGCTGCGCAAAACGCAGGGCCGGGCGCAGTGGCATCACGACCGCGAGGTCGCTCACCGCGAGGATCGACGGCGCGACCATGAAGTGCGGCAGCGTCAGGCGGATGCGCGATTCGAGGCCGAGCAGTTGCAGCGCCTTCGCCGGCTCGGCGTGGCTGCGCACGAGGATGAAGTCGAGCTGTTCCAGCGCCTCGCGGTCGCGCAGCCGGCGCGCCAGCGGGTGGCCCTGGCGCAGCAGCACGACGTAGCGCTCTTCGAGCAGCGCACGCCGCTCGGTGCCGCTCAGTTCGGGCAGGTAACCGAAGGCCAGGTCGATGCGGCCTTCTTCCAGCGCCGGGCCGATCGCCTGCGGTTCGAGCTGCAGCGCTTCGATGCGCACGCCCGGCGCCTCGCGGCCGGCCTGCGCAACGAGCTGCGGCAGGAACTCGTCGGCGCCGATGTCGCTCATGTGCACCGTGAAGCGGCGCTGCGAACGCGCCGGGTCGAAACTGTCGGCTTCGTGGATCGCGAGTTCGAGCTGCTTCATGCCGGCCTCGACCTGGCGCGCGAACTGCTCGGCCTTCGGCGTGGCCGCCACGCCACCGGCCACGCGCGTGAACAGCGGATCGTGCAACACGCGCCGCAACCGCGCCAGCGCATGGCTCACCGCCGGCTGCGACAGGCCCATCGTCTCGGCCGCGCGGCTCACGCTGCGCGCCGCGTACACCGACTGGAAGATGTGCAGGAGGTTGAGATCGAAGTCTCTGATATGCATGGAATGAATCGTACTCGTTCGTTTCATTGGATGGACGAATGGGCGGGCGCTGCCTAAAGTCGCGGCACACCAAAGAGACAAGGCGGGCCGGCCACGGTTCGTCAGCACGCGCATGGAAGTCCAGTTCACCGAAGAGATCAAGCAGCTGCAGCTGGGAGCAGGAGCGACCTTCCATGGCGAAGGCATCCTCGCGATCACCAAGGCCTTGCTGCAGTCCGGTGTGGCCTACATCGGCGGGTACCAGGGCGCACCGGTCTCGCATTTGCTCGACGTGATGGTGCAGGCGCGGCCCTACCTCGACACGCTGGGCGTGCATGTGGAAGCGTGTTCGAACGAAGCCTCGGCCGCAGCGATGCTCGGTGCGTCGATCCACTACCCGCGGCGCGGCGCGGTAACCTGGAAGTCGATCGTCGGCACCAACGTGGCGGCCGATGCGCTCTCGAACCTGGCCTCGCCGGGGGTGATCGGCGGCGCGCTGATCGTCGTCGGCGAAGACTACGGCGAAGGTGCCAGCGTGATCCAGGAGCGCACGCATGCCTACG
>JANYFX010000581.1 GCA_025359585.1 Rhizobacter sp.
AGAATCTGATAGAGCAACTCGTGCCGGTGCGGCCGAATCTCCCATTCGTGCAGCCGGCTGCGATCGGCGATCGACTCGCAGTGCAGCCACTCGATGTCGGCGGCGCGGCCCTGCTCTCCGTAGAGCGAATACGACGGCAGGTGATTTTTCATGCGCGGGCGTCGGGAGATCGGTGCATGTTCGAATTGTTCAAGGACTTGCGGCTTCTGTCCATTGAGGCCGACGCGCACTGCACTTAAGCTGCGCAGCGATTCGAACCAGATCAGGAGACTCCTCATGCGCACCCAGGTCGCCATCATCGGCGCCGGCCCTTCCGGCCTGCTGCTCGGGCAACTGCTGCACCAGGCCGGCATAGCCGCTGTGGTGATCGAGCAGCGCAGCGGCGACTACGTGCTCGGCCGCATTCGCGCCGGCGTGCTGGAGCAGGGCACGGTCGATCTGATGGACCAGTTGGGTTTGGGCGAGCGCATGCACGCCGAAGGCCTGGTGCACGGCGGCATCAACCTCGGCTTTCGCAACACCCGCCAGCGCATCGACATGCACGCGCTGACCGGCGGCAAGCAGGTGATGGTCTACGGCCAGACCGAAGTGACCCGCGACCTGATGGCCGCCCGCGTGGCCTGCGGAGCGAAGACCGTCTACGAAGCACGGGACGTGGCCCTGCACGACTTCAACGGCAAGAACCCGCGTGTCACCTGGAACAAGGACGGCGCGGCCCACGAACTGCACTGCGACTTCATCGCCGGCTGCGATGGGTACCACGGCGTGAGCCGCGCGAGCGCACCGCCGGCCTTGCTCAAGACGTATGAAAAGGTCTACCCCTTCGGCTGGCTCGGCGTGTTGTCGGAAACTCCACCGGTCGCGCACGAGCTGATCTACTCGAACCACGAACGAGGCTTCGCCTTGTGCAGCATGCGTTCGAACACCCGCAGCCGGTACTACGTGCAGTGCTCGCTCGACGACAAGGTCGAATACTGGTCCGACACCGCGTTCTGGGATGAACTGCGCCGGCGCCTCGACCCCGAAGCCGCTGATACGCTGGTCACCGGCCCGTCGATCGAGAAGAGCATCGCTCCGCTGCGCAGTTTCGTCGCCGAGCCGATGCGCTTCGGCTCGTTGTTCCTCGCGGGTGACGCGGCGCACATCGTGCCGCCCACTGGCGCCAAAGGCTTGAACCTGGCGGCGTCCGACGTGCGCTACCTGGCCAGTGCGTTGATGCAGTTTTACGGCGACAAGAGCGCAGCCGGCATCGACACCTATTCGGAGCGCTGCCTGCGCCGCGTCTGGAAGGCAGTCCGCTTTTCGTGGTGGTTCACCTCGCTGATGCACCGCTTCCCCGACAGCGGCGAGTTCGGGCAAAAGCTGCAGGAGGCCGAGATCGGCTACCTGCTGGAATCGAAGGCGGCCTCGACCGCGCTGGCGGAGAATTACGTCGGCTTGCCGATGGAAGCCTGAGCCGCGTCAGGCCGGGTTCGGCCGCCGGGAGAGCAGGGCGGTCTGGGTTCTCTCATAGGCTGCGGCTACTTCCAGCAGAGCCGCATCGCCCTGCGACCCGCCAATCAACTGCAAGCCCATCGGCCATCGACCTGTCGCATCGAAACCCGCCGGCACGCTGATCGCCGGCAAGCCGGCGAAGGTGGCGTAGAGCGTCGTCTCCATCCAGCGATGGTAGGTGTCCATCTCCCGCCCTTCGATGTGCTTCGGCCAGCGTTGCTCAAGGGGAAACGGCCAGACCTGCGCGCAAGGCAGCGCCAGCACGTCGAAGCGCTCGAACAGGCCGATCATGTGGGCGTGGAAAGCCGAACGCACCACGCTCGCCTGCATGAATTCCGCGAAGCCGAGGCTTTGCGCTTGGTCGTGTTCCCACAGCGCTTCGGGCTTGATCTGCGCTCGCGCGCCTTCCTTCGCGAGGAAAGGCGCGAGGCGCGAAGCGACGAGTGCGCGCCGCCACACCAACCACGCTTGCCACAGCGCGTCGGGCGAAAACCCGAGCAACAAAGGCTCGACGACCGCGCCTTCGGCCTCGAACTTCGCCAGCGCCGCTTCGCACACCGGGAGGATGCCGTCCTCGAGCGCAAGATGGCCGCCGATGTCACCGAGCCAGCCGATACGAAGGCCGCGCAACGAGGTGTCGCCAATGAACGGCGCCAGCGGCTCTCGTATCGACAGCGGCACGCGCGCGTCGTGCCCGGCCTGCACCTGCAGCAGCCTCGCCACGTCGCGCACCGTGCGTCCCATCGGGCCGTCGCTGCCGAGTTGCGCGACCCACACGTCC
>JANYFX010000603.1 GCA_025359585.1 Rhizobacter sp.
TCGTCAGACGGCCGACTGGCTGGTCGTGCGCAGCGGCGAACGCAGCAGCGAGTACCTCGGGCTCATCGCCGAGCACTACGACCGCGCCGGCGACGAACTGCAGGCGCTCGAGTTCTTCGAGAAGGCGGCCAACGACGCGTCGGGCCGTTTTGCCAACGCCGCCGCGCTGGCGCATGCCGAGCGTGCCCTGGCCAACCCAAAGCTCGCCGATCTGCGCCGACGGTGGGCCTTGCTCGCCTTGAAGATCGCGCAGCTCGACCGCATGGGTGACCGGGCGGCGCAGCAAAACGCACTGGCCACGTACGAAACCGTGGCCGAGGCGATCGGCGACGACGCGCTGCGCGCCCGCGCCCGCGGCGCCCGCGCATTGCTGGCCGACCGGCTCGGCGACCGCGCCACCTCGCTCGTGCTCGCACACGAAGCCTGGGCGCTGGCCGAACAGGCCGACAGCCCGAGCGCGGCCGCGCTGGCCCTCGGCCAGATCGCCTGGGTGCACCGCACGAAGGGTGAGCTCGGCAGCGCGCGCCGCTTTGCCGAGCAAGGGCTCGAATGGGCGAAACGCATCCCCGCAGAACCCTACACGGCCCAGTTGCTGCTGGTGATGATCGAGATCGCCAAGGCGTCGAACGACCACGCCGAGATGGGCCGGCTGCTCGACCAGGCCCGCGAGACCGTTCGTGCCACGCCATCGAGCCGCCGGTCGCTGGGCAACGTGCTGCTCGCCAGCAGCCAGCACGCCAGCACGCCAGCACGCTCGGCGACTGGCCCCAGGCCCAGCTTCACGCCGAGGCGGCGTTGCAGGCGAACCGTGACATAGGCGTCCCGTACAGCGAAGCCGCCGACATGTGCATGCTGTCGGAATGCGCGCGCGCGCAAGGAGATGCTGCTTCGTCGCTGGCTCATGCGCAGGCGTCGCTCGCGGTGTACGTGCGGCTTTCCGACCAGTATGGCCAGGCGATGGCATGGGATCACATCGGCCACGCGCACCGCGCAGCTGGCGCCTGGGCCGAAGCGCTGGCGGCCTTCGAAAAGGCCTTGGCGATGTACGACGCGGTGGACGACGCGACGGGCCGGCGCGCAGCGCGCGCGCAAGTGGCCGAGGCGCACCTGGAGCGCGGCGATGGGGCACTAGCCCTGCCGCTCGTGGAGCGGGTGCTGAGCGACGTGGAGCAGGCCGACGAACGGGAAGACGGCATCCTGCTCGCGCTGATCTGCCACCGTGTGCTCGCGGCCGTGCAAGACCCGCGTGCCGACCGACTGCTGGTGCAGGCCCACCGGGTCATGCAGTCGAGGGTGGCACGCGTCGCAGACCCTGCGGTCCGTGCCCGCATGCTGGACAGGATTCCGGCGCACCGGGCGGTGGCCGAGGCGTGGTCGCGGCGCATTGCGCCGGCCGCGCCATGAGCGAACGGGCGCAGCTCGAAGCCGGCATTGCCACGCTGCAGGCGCAACGTGCGGTGCGGTGCTGGGCGATGCGGTGGTCGACATGGCTTTGGCACCACTTCGCGCGCAGTTGAGCAAGCTCGACGTGGCGCGCCGCACCGAGACGCAGCAGCTGCGCCTGGTCAGCGTGCTGTTCGCCGACATCGTGGGTTCGACCGCGATGGGGCAACAGCTCGATCCGGAAGACACGCACGCGATCATGGACGGCGCCTTGCAGAAGTTCGCTGGCGTGATCGAAGCCCACCAGGGCCGCGTGTTGCGCTTCATGGGCGACGGGTTGCTCGCCGCCTTCGGGGCCGACGGCGCACGTGAAGACGATCCCGAGCGCGCGGTGCGTGCCGGCCTCGCGTTGCTCGAAGAAGGCAAGCGGCATGCGGCGCAAATCGAGCAGCAGCACCGCGTGCGTGGCTTCGACGTGCGTGTCGGCATCAACACCGGCAGCGCCCTGGTCGGTGGTGGCGTCGAAGCCGAGAACACCGCCATGGGCATGACGGTCAACATCGCCTCGCGCATGGAGCAGACCGCGCCGCCGGGCGGCCTGCGCATCAGCCACGACACCTACCGCCACATCCGCGGTGTGTTCGATGTGGAAGAGCAAGAGCCACTGTCGGTCAAGGGCCGTGACGAGCCGCTCGTGACCTACCTCGTGCAACGCGTCAAGCCGCGTGCCTTCCGCGTGCCCACACGCGGCATCGACGGCGTGGAGACGCCGATGGTCGGGCGTTTCGGCGAGCTCAGCACGCTGAGCCAGGGCTTCGAGGCGGTGCTGGCCGAGCGCACGCTGCATGCCTTCACGGTCGTCGGCGACGCCGGCCTCGGCAAGAGCCGCCTGCTGGCCGAGTTCCAGAACGCGCTGGAAACGCACCCGCGGTCGTTCTGGATGCTGCTCGGCAGGGCCCAACCCAATGGCATGCTGCGCCCCTACGGCTTGCTGCACGACGTGATCGCCTGGCGCTTCCAGATCGCCGACAGCGACAGTGCCGAGATCGCGCGGCGCAAGCTGGTGGACGGCATGGCGCCGCTGTTCGCCGACGAGGGCGAGCTGCCGGCGCACCTGCTCGGCCAGTTGATCGGCCTGGACTTCTCGGCCAGCCCGCTGCTTGCCGGCATGCTGGGCGACGGCCGCCAGATCCGCGACCGCGCGTTCCAGGCCGCTGCCGACTTGCTGCGTCGCCTTGCAGCGAGCGACGACTCACCGCTCGTGATGGTGCTCGATGATCTGCACTGGGCCGACGACGGCTCGCTGGATTTTGTGGCGCATCTGCTGCAACAACAACGTGATCTGCCGCTGCTGCTGGTGATGCTGGCGCGCCCGGCGCTGTTCGAGCGCAGGGCGAAATGGGTGCTGGCCGACGCGCCGCACCGGCGCATCGACGTGACGCCGCTCGGCGCCGAGGACAGCGGCGCCCTCACCGACGCGCTGCTGCAACGCATGGCCGAGGTGCCCGAGGTGCTGCGTGCGCTGCTGACCTCACGCGCCGAAGGCAACCCGTTCTACATGGAAGAGCTGTTGAAGATGTTGATCGACGACGCCGTGATCCGCGTCGACGCCGACGGCTGGCGCGTGCGCGCCGACCGCTTGCTCACCGCCAAGGTGCCGGCCACGCTGACAGGCGTGCTGCAAGCGCGCCTGGACGCCCTGTCGGCCCCCGAGCGCAGCGCCCTGCAACAGGCGGCCGTGATCGGGCATGTGTTCTGGGACGCTGCGCTCGACGTGCTCAGCCCGGGGGCGGCCTCGGCGCTGGCCAACCTGTTGCGCAAGGCGCTGATCGTGCGACGCGACGGCTCGGCCTTCGACGACGCCGCCGAGTACAGCTTCGGCCACCACCTGTTGCACCAGGTCTGTTACGACACGGTGCTGAAGGCGCCGCGGCGTGCTGGCCACGCTGCCGCGGCCGCCTGGCTCGCGCAACGGCTCGGCGAGCGCACCAACGAGTACCTCGCCGTCGCCGCCGAGCACTACGAGCGCGCGGTTGACGAATTGCAGGCGCTCGACTTCTTCGAGAAGGCGGCCAACGACGCGTCGAGTCGCTTTGCCGGCGCCGCCGCGCTGGCCCATGCGGAGCGTGCGCTGGCCAATCCGCGCCTGACCGATCTGCGCCGGCGCCTGGCCCTGCTCATCACGAAGGCCGCGCAGCTCGACCGGCAGGGCAACCGGCCGGCGCAGCAAGCCGCCCTGGCCGAGCGCGAAACGCTGGCCGATGCGCTCGACGACGATGAGGCGCGCGCCGACGCGAGGTTCGCACGCGCCTTGCTGGCCGACCGGCTCGGCGACCACACGACCGCACTGGCACTGGCGCATGAGGCCTGGGCGCTGGCCGAACGTGGCGACTGCCCGAGCCCGGCCGCGCGGGCACTGGGCGAGATCGCCTGGGTGCACTGCGTCCGCGGCGAGCTCGTCAGCGCGCGGCGTTTTGCCGAGCAGGGTCTCGAATGGGCGCGACGAATTCCCGGGGAGCCTTACACGACGCAGTTGCTGCTGGTGCTGGTGGAGATCGCCAAAGACTCGAACGACCCTGCCGAGGTGGCCGCACTGCTTGAGCAGGCCCGCCAAGCCGTTCGTGCTACCCCGTTGGGCCGTCGGTCACACGGCCCCTTGCTGCTCGCCAGCAGCCGGCACGCGGGTCTGCTCGGTGACTGGCCGCAAGCGCAGCTTCATGCCGAAGCGGCGCGGCAAGCGGACCGCGACATCGGCGTTCCCTACAACGAGGCCGGCGACCTTTGCATGCTCTCCGAATGTGCACGTGAGCAAGGTGACCCGCCCTGCGCGCTGGCGCATGCCGACGCTGCGCTGGCCATCTACACGCGCCTGGCCGACCAATACGGTCAGGCGCAGGCCTGGTTCCATGTCGGCCAGGCGCACGGCGCTGCAGGGGCCTGGCCGGAGGCGCGCACGGCCTTCGAAACGACACTTGCCTTGAACGACGCGCGCGATGATGCGGAAGGCCGGCGCGCCTCGCTCGCGCACCTGGCCGAGGCCCACCTGCAATGCGGGCTGCTGAAAGAAGCGTTGCCGCTCGTGGAGCGGGTGCTGAACGACGTGGAGCAGGGCGATGAGCGGGAAGACGCGGTCCTGCTCGCGCTGATCTGCCACCGCGTGCTCGCCGCCGCGCAAGACCCGCGCGCCGACCGCCTGCTGGTGCAGTCGCACAGGGTGATGCAGTCGAGGGCGGTGCGCGTCGCCGACGCCAGCATCCGCGACAGGATGCTGGAGAAGATCGCAACGCACCGGGCCGTGGCCGAGGCGTGGTCGCGCCGCGCTGCAGCCTCGGGTCAGAGCACCGGCGGCAGTTGACGCTGTTGCTGCTCGTGCTGGTCCCAGGCACGGGCACGTCGTTCGCAGTCTTCGTGGTCGACAGCCTGGGACAAGTACAGGTCGCGCGGATCGATCGGGTTCGGGTTGATCCGGCGGGCCAGCGCCGACACGGCACCGACGACGGCCGCGAGCGCCGACTCGTGGCTGTTCGTGGCCGGGCTCGCTGCGGTGTACAGGTTCGAGGTGGTGGTGGTCATGGCAATCTCCGTGTGAAAAAACGGTTGGGGTGGTTGAAGGTTCAGCGCACGCTGAGGTCTTCGAGTTGCACGCGCGCAGGCGCCGATCGCATCCACGACGCGAGGCTGCGGCCGACGGCGCCGAAGAACAAACTGCTCCGACGTGGGGCAGCACTGGCCGGCTCGACCACGCTTCTTTCGACCTTGACGAGCGCGTCGTCGGCCGGGTGCGGCACGGCGCTGAAACCGCAGCGCTGCATCAGGACCAGCATGTCGCGGTTGCCGGCCAGCACCTCGCCGCACAACCAGCGGGCACCGGCGCGGTGGGCGGTTTTGCACAGCGCGCTGATCAGGCGCCGGCCCAGGCCCAGTCCGTGCCACGCGTCGGCCACGACGACCGCGAACTCGGCGCTCGCGCCGTCGTCGTTCATCACGTAGCGGGCGTCGGCGATCACCCGTTCGGTCTCGCCTTCCATTACGGTGACGACGAAGCCCATGTGGCGCTGGTAGTCGATGTTGGTCATCGCCTCGGCGCGTGCACTGCTCAGGCCGTTGACGGCGCCGTGGAAGCGGTTGCGGCGCGAGGCCGGCGAGAGAGCGGCCACGAAGGCCTGCTCCGACACGTCGTCCTGTGGCAGCACCGGCCGCAGCGTGGCGCGTTGGCCGTTGCGCAGGTTCCAGCTTTCGATCAGCTGGGTCGGGTAGCGGTGGATCCGGTACGGGGCGGTGGCGATCTGGGTCTGCATGCTCGGCTCCTGGGTTCTGGCCCCGTGCCGCGCTGCGGATCGGGTGAACCCAATGTAGGAATCGAGCGCCTTTCGGTCGCTGCAGGAATCGGCATCGGCGGTGTGCGAAATTCACACCGCGCCGAGCACTCCTTCGCCGCTACCAGGCGGCCGGTGGTTTTTTCAGGAGGGTGATGCGGCCCGCTTCGCTGCGCACGTAACCCCCGGCCACCAGGTCCTTGAAGATGCGGCTGACCATCTCGCGCGACGAGCCCACGCGTTCGGCGATGTCTTGCTGCGTCAGGCGTTCGGCGACGACGCGCGGCGCGTTGCCGTCGCCCGGCGCGAGCTGCTGCAGCAGGCCGACGACACGGCCGTACACGTCC
>JANYFX010000673.1 GCA_025359585.1 Rhizobacter sp.
GCCACCGGTCGGCACGCCGGCGCTCATGGCTTGGTCCAGGTTTGCGCGACCGGTGGCAAGAAGGTCTTCATCAAGACCTTCGGTTGCCAGATGAACGAGTACGACTCCGACAAGATGGCCGACGTGCTGCGGGCCGCGCAGGGCTACGAGCCGACCACGAACGTCGATGAAGCCGACCTGATCCTTTTCAACACCTGCTCGGTGCGCGAAAAGGCACAGGAGAAAGTCTTCAGCGACCTCGGCCGTGTGAAGCACCTGAAAGCCAAGGGTGTGCTGATCGGCGTGGGCGGCTGTGTTGCGAGCCAGGAAGGCGACGCGATCATCAAGCGCGCGCCGTATGTCGATGTGGTGTTCGGTCCGCAGACGCTGCACCGCTTGCCCGAATTGCTCAACCAGCGCGCGAAGCAGCAGCGCCCGCAGGTCGACATCAGCTTCCCCGAGATCGAGAAGTTCGACCACCTGCCGCCGGCGCGGGTGGAGGGCGCGAGCGCTTTTGTCTCGATCATGGAAGGCTGCTCCAAATACTGCAGCTACTGCGTCGTGCCCTACACACGCGGCGAAGAAGTCTCGCGGCCGTTCGACGACGTGCTCGTGGAAGTGGCCGGTCTCGCCGCGCAGGGCGTGCGCGAAGTGACGCTGCTGGGCCAGAACGTGAACGCGTACCGCGGCGCGATGGGCCGCACCGCCGACATCGCCGATTTCGCGTTGCTGATCGAGGCCGTGGCTGCGATTCCCGGCATCGCCCGCATCCGCTACACCACCAGCCACCCGAACGAGTTCACGCAGCGCCTGATCGACGTGTACGCCAGGGTGCCGCAGCTCGTGAGCCACCTGCACCTGCCGGTGCAGCACGGCAGCGACCGCATCCTCATGGCGATGAAGCGCGGCTACACCGCGATGGAATACAAGAGCACGATCCGCAAGCTGCGCGCCGTGCGGCCCGACATTTGCCTCTCGAGCGACTTCATCGTCGGTTTCCCCGGCGAGACCGAGGCCGACTTCGGGCAGATGATGAAGCTGATCGACGACGTCGGTTTCGACTACAGCTTCAGCTTCGTCTTCAGCCCGCGGCCGGGAACACCGGCAGCGAACCTGGCCGACGACACACCGCAGCTCGAAAAGCTGAAGCGCCTGCACCACCTGCAGAAGGTGATCGACGACAGCGCGCGGCGCATCAGCGAATCGCGCCTGGGCACGGTGCAGCGGCTGCTGGTCGAAGGCCCGTCGCGCAAGGACCCGAACGAGCTGACCGGCCGCACCGAGTGCAACCGCATGGTCAACTTCCCTGCCGGCCCGAACGCGGCGCGGCTGATCGGGCAGATGCTCGACGTGACGATCACCGACGTGAATTCGCACTCGCTGCGGGCCGAGGTGCTGCAGAGCGAGCCGGAAACGGCGCTGGCGAGCTGACGCGAAGTTCAGCGGCGGCGCGGCCCGAAGCCGGCCCACCAGACGCTGAGCGCACAGGCCAGCACCATCGCGCCATAGGTCAGCATCTTGCCGTCGCTGCCAAAGACGATCAGCCCGGCCAGCAGCGCGAGCGCCGAGCCGGTGATCGCCCAGGTGCCGAGCCGCTGCAGACTCGCATTCTTGAGGCTCCGGCGCCACAGCAGCTTGGCCATCAGGGCCGTCAGCAGACCCACGGCGAACGCGGGGGCGAAGAAGTTCAGCAGGTGCCACAAGGCATCGATCGGGCCCACGCAGGAGATCCTTTGGAAAAGCTGGAAAGCGGTGGCCGAGGCAACGCCTTGATACGGATCAAGCGCATTGCACGGCTTTTGACAACTCCGACACCCCTGCGGAGCCGGCGAATTTTATAATCTGGCAATGAGCGTCTTCGCCCTGGGCCTGAACCACACGACCGCACCGCTGGATTTGCGCGGCCGTTTTGCGTTCACGCCCGAGCAACTGGCGCCCACGCTGCAAGGTTTTCGCGAGCGTTTGCAGCGGGTCAGCGAGGTCGCGATCGTCTCGACATGCAACCGCACCGAGGTCTACGTGGGCGCAGCGCCGTCGCTTGTCGCCCCGGCCGTCGATTGGCTCGCCGGGCTGGGCGGTGTGAGTGCGCAGACGTTGCGTGACCATTCTTATGTGCTCGAAGGCGGCGCTGCCGCGCGCCATGCGTTCCGTGTCGCCAGCGGCCTCGATTCGATGGTGCTCGGCGAGCCGCAGATCCTCGGCCAGTTCAAGCAGGCGGTGCGTGAAGCTGAAACCGCCGGAACGCTCGGCGGCAGCCTGCACCAGATGTTCCAGCGCTCGTTCGCTGTCGCCAAGGAAGTGCGCACCTCGACCGAGATCGGCGCGCATTCGATCAGCATGGCGGCCGCTGCGGCGCGCCTCGCCTCGCAGCTGTTCGAAGACCTGAGCGAAACCAAGGTGCTGTTCGTCGGCGCAGGCGAGATGATCGAACTG
>JANYFX010000678.1 GCA_025359585.1 Rhizobacter sp.
CGGGGGTGTTGCTGGTGTCGATGCGCCGGGTTAGAACGCCTGCGGTGCCGTCGAGCCCGGGCAGGTAGTGGCGATATTCAATGCTGTTGTCGGGGTTGGTGACGCGCTCAAAGGTGCCTGCACCAATGGTGAGGGTGGTGGCGGTGGTGGTGGCGGGTGCGGCATCACTGGCGTTGCCGGTGACGTTGCTCTTGCTGATCTCTTTGATGCGGCTGTGCTCGCCGTCGTAGTCGTATTCGAGACTGTTGCCGCCGGGGAGGTTGATGGCGCTGATTTCGGGGTTGGATTATTAAAGAACGGTGCGGCTGATTTCTATGATGCGGGTCTCTGCAATGCAAAGACGGGAATAAGCAGGAATGGCTGGATTTCGGCTATTGGCGCGGGGTTTCAGAGGGTTGGCATATCCAGCTCAGGATTTTTCAATACGTTACTCTTCAATGGTCAACAAGATGCGATAGTGGTGCGCGTAGCTCACAACCTTGTCCAAAATTTCATTTGCAGTTAGATCGTCAACTTCTTCATTTTCATGGGGTGAGTCCCACTGACGAAGATGGCGTAAGCTCAAACTACGTCCTGTTCGTAGCCCTGAGTTGTAAAACCACATGATTTCCATTTGATGACTATCAGCCTGTTTATACAAAAGTGCCTCTCTATCCAGAAATTCAATTGATGAGCCATCTGTAAAAGTGATTTTCTTTTTAAATACGGTAAGTATTTTTTCTAGCAAACTATTGAACAGAAGACTCATGATTAACGTATCACCATTATGGGGATTTTGCGTGCCTCAAGAATGGCCCTTTCAATGAGCCAAATTGACTTGGGACTGACGAAATTCAGTACGGCTGTAGCGGTACCACTAGCGTTCGCCGCGTGCATGCGCAAACTGTTGACGATCTTGAATTCGATGATCAAACACGACAAGCCTTGGAAAGTTGAAGCACCAAACGACGTGAAGAAACCAGTGTGTGAAATGGTCAAAACGGCGGAAATTTGAAGACAGTTGCTGACCCCATTTCCTTGACAGCAACTCGAGCGTTTCATTTCAGTTGCTTGAAACACCCCCCTGGTTCAATGTGCTTGGTCAAATTGAAATACGGTATGTCAGGCTCTGCGCGATACACCTTCTTGACGAAAACAACTTCTAGCGAAATGTCGTGTACCACACACACTGCAAACTGTTCTGAACTTAGGTCTTGGTAGCGAGGGAGCGTAAGAGTAGATGCGTTGGTTAGCTCGACAGGCCGCCCATACCTCGCCAACCATTCAAACGCTTTGTCCCTTGAGGTATTTTCTGCACGACCAGCAATTGTCCAAACCTTTCCTGAGGAATCAAAACGAATAATCCCAGGCATGAATTTGGTTTCACGATCCGCCTTAGCCGCAGTATCAAAGATCAATGCGATGTCCCCTTTCACTGAAACTCTCTCGCCAATAGTTTTCTCTACTTCCGATTGACGCATCGACAGCTTGATCTTGTTCAAGCGCTGATCCGCATATGGAATGTCCGTCGGCACACATGCGTTTGCATGGCCTGATAGCGTTAGCAACAAAAACACAACGATGCAGATGAGACGAGTAAACATGACGGCTCCCTATTTTCTGGGGGTTGAGATTTCGTAGGTGGTTCTCGTCCCAGTCGGGAAGTAGCGCATGAAGGTGTTCCAGCTTGCACCTTGCGCGTTGATCATCGTGCAACCAATACTTGCTGTATCGCTGCCATGCACAGTAATCTGGTTCATCTGAAACTTCCCGCCTTGGTATCTGTCGTTCGCGCGTTCAGAGGGCACCATGCCGCCATCGTTCACATATAAAAGCGGTCGATCTGGATTGCGGTAGAAAGGGCCACGTGAACGAGGCTCTGACGTCACATCATATTTGCCGTCAGCAATACGGCCACATGTCGGACACTTTAATTTTTCCCACGGTCCATTTGCAGGGTCAGTATTACCCTCATATGTCGCCACTGATTTGCCCGATGAAGTATCGACGACTGAGAACAAATCCTTCCAGTCTCCGCTAAGCACATTGCGCGTAGCAACCAACTTGTACTTAGGGTCTTTGTGGTTGATGTCGTTCAACAAGTAGTTGAACGCTGCCGTAAACGCCCCATTCGCAAACTTGCCGCCGCCAAGCTGTGCTGCTGCACCACCGACTACCGCACGTGTGGCAATGTTGTCCCAGCCCTTCAGGTCAAGTGCCGCGCCTGCTGCTGCTGCAAAGCCACCCGAAAGCGCGCCTGAGCCACAACTGCCCCCGTTGATGCCTGCACCGACACAACCAATGAGCGCGTGCGCAACTACCTTTTCCATAGTGCCAATCGTGCCTGCCGCAGCAGCAGCACCCACGATATCCAGCATGCCGGCTGTCATGGCGCCAGTGATTGCGCTCTGGATATTGCCGCCACTGATGCCGCCTGCGGCAAACCCTGCTGCGATCGCACTCATGCTGGCGGCATATGAGCCTCCCACGCCCATTGCACCAAATACACCAGCCGAGCTCACGCCGCTAAGGCCAAGGAAGCTATTAGCCCCAGGCCCCAACAGCCAAGTCGCAATAATCGCCCCCACCGGCCTTCTCACCTCTGTCCAGAACGAGTAGCCGCTGGGGTCAGTATGCGCCAACGGGTTGTTGATCACGTAGCTGTAGCGGTTGAAGTTCTGTAGGTTGTAAGGCTCTTGGATGATCGGGTCGGCTTGCAGGAATCTTCCAATCAGCGGGTCATAAAGCCGCCCGTTCATGTGGATCAAGCCGAGTTCGTCGAGATGCTGGTGACCCGTGTAGCCGCGCGGACTGGCGTAGCTGTCGAGCTCGATTAGGGCGAGGCTGTCGGTGAAGGTGTCGATGGGGGTGCTGTTCTTCCTTCGC
>JANYFX010000741.1 GCA_025359585.1 Rhizobacter sp.
GGTCGGGCCCCAGATCTCTTCCATCCAGCGGAACTCGCCCGACTCGTGCGCCAGCTGCGCGATGAACGCGGCCGTGCGTTGCACGGTGTTGACACCGCAAGCCTGAATGGCCCGGTTCAGGTGCGGCAGAAACAGCTGCAGCTTCGCCGCGGCGAGTCGGGGCATGACCTGCTGGAGTTGGGCTTCGGTGATCATGGAGCGGGGTTCGGCAGCGCAGAAAATCGCCAGCTGATCTGAACACAAGCCCTGTCGCCCACGTATCCCTAGGAGCCCGGCACGCACAACGCCGGTTGTGGGCGGGGCGTGCCGCGGATAGACTGATTTCGCCCCGGCCGGGCCCACAGGAGAAGACCATGTTCAAGACACTCGCCATCGTTGTCGTCGTTTTGATTGCCGGCGTGCTGGCGTTCGCGGCCACGCGGCCCGATTCGTTCCGCGTCGAGCGCTCGGTGAGCATCAAGGCAGCGCCCGAAAAGATCTACCCGTACTTCGACGACTTCAACCGTTGGGCCGTGTGGTCACCGTGGGAGAAGCTCGACCCGTCGATGACGCGCAGCTTCAGCGGCGCGGCCAGCGGCAAAGGTGCGGCCTACGCGTGGGAGGGCAACAGCAAAGTCGGCGCCGGGCGCATGGAGATCCTCGAATCGACGCCGTCCAGCAAGCTCCTGATCAAGCTCGACTTCCTCAAGCCCTTCGAAGGCCACAACACCGCCGAGTACACGCTGGTGCCGTCGGCCGACGGCACCACAGTCACCTGGGCCATGTACGGCCCGGCGCCGTATGTCAGCAAGCTGATGGGCGTGTTCGTCAGCATGGACAGCATGATCGGCAAGGACTTCGAAGCCGGGTTGGCCAACCTGAAAGCAGCGGCAGAAAAGTAAGGGGTTCGAATGACACAGCTGGGTGAAGGCGTTGCGATCGGCGTGGTCTCGTCGTCCGATCCCAACTCGAAGCCGAAGCGCCTGAAGGCGTCGATCGTCGAATTCACCTGGGGCGGTGGCATCAAGGTTTCGGAAGGCGCTGGCTCGGGGCGGAGCACGATTGAAACGCCGCACTGGAAAGAAGGCCTGAACGTCGCCGACGGCGAAAAGTCGAAGCGGCCCGGCGTGTTGATCGTCGGCGGCGCGAAGGGCACCGGCGTGGCCACTGCCAAGATCCGCATCGACGAGAACCTCAATGTCTCTGGCAACGGCGCACTGGTCGGGCGCCTGGGCATGCTGGAGTTCAAAGGCAGCTGCCCCACGGCCGCGGGCGAGCACACCGTGCAGCTGACGATCGGGGCGCCACCCAAGGCGCTGGTCAACGTGGGCGCCGAAACCGCCTGGGGACTCGACGTGCCCGACATGGGCAGCAGCGTGATGCTCCAGAACCGGCCCCGGCTCGAAGTGTTCACGGTGCTCGACACGCCGGCCGCGTATTACGACCCGGCCGGCGTGTGGATCGAAGCGCTGCGCTTCCTGTTCGACAAGATCGTGGTCAAGGGCCAGCGCGAAGCCGAGAAGGTGGCATCGCTGGTGACGATGTTCTGCCACGGCAAACACAACGCCATCTACGACACCCGGGAGGGTCGTTCGCGCTTCGGTGTCGGGCAGACCGGTGGCACATTCAACCTGGGCAGCTACATCGCTGCAGCGGCAGCACGCGTCAACTGCTACGACCAGGCCGGCGCGATCCAGTCCTTGTGCGGGGCCGTCGGCGTGCCGCTGACCTGGATCTTCCTGGAGCCCTACGGCTTCATCAACGAGACCAACCTGGTCGGCGTCGGTTACTGCAACAACCCGTTTTTCAGTTCATCCGCCTCGACGCGGATCGTGCCCAGGAACGACATCAAACGCACGCTGTTCGGCAACCACGCTTTCTGCAACCGGGCCGGCAAGATCCTCGACGCCTGCGCCGGGCCGCACATCGGCAATGAAACACCGGCCGAGTACTGCCTGAAGGCGATCGACAGGGTGACCACGTTGTACCCACACTATGGGGCACCTCATGACAGGCCGGGCGCCTTCACCGAGATGCTGGTCTGCCCGGGCGTGTCGGCCGTGGCATGACAGACCTTGCCCGCAGGCGCCGAGCCATGCTTTTCTGGGCTGTGATGATCAGCGCAGGCCTCCATGGGGCGTGCGCAGGAGAACAAAAGATGTCGACTTCCGATACCGCAAGAATCACTCGCTTCAAACAACGGGTGGGCTTCGACGCAGCGATCGCGACACAAAACCCCAACGAGGCCGTCGTTGTCGAATGGCCCGACTTCATGACCGCCGCACCGCTCGCGCAAAGCGGGCCTGGCTGGGCTCCGCCCGAGCGCTCGATCACTTGCGTCGACCACGGTTGCTCGCTGCTGTGGACCGCGCGGCGCGGCAAGGAAACGGTCGAGCTCACCGTCTTCGTTGCCGAAAGGGAGACCTCGGCCGCCGCCGAGCGACTGCTGGCACGGGCTTCGGCTTCGATGATGGTCGAGATCCCCATGGTGCGCGGCCCGGATGGGCTGGGCGCCTTGTCGTTGGCGTCGCCTGCGGGTGAACCCGCGCAGCCGGGCAGCGCGACCGACTCGACGCTGATGTGGGTCTACCGCAATGTCTTCTTCGCCCTGGAGCTCTACGACTCCCGGGTCGACGCGCTGGCGCTGGCGCGCGCCATCGATGCGTTCGCGCGCCAGGGCCTGGTTTCGAAATCAGCGTGGCAGTTGCGCCGACCTCCCTCGCTTGCAGGGCCAGGCTGGCAGACGCCGATGCGCGCGCCGCCTGGCACGGCAGTCACGATCAAGCTGGCCGACGGCTTGCCCGCCGGGGCGCTGCCCGCAGACTACCTGCTGCGCGTTGACCGCGGCACGATCAACCTCGAGATCCTGGGTGTTCGGGAGGGCGCGGTCGAGGTTCGCGGCAAGGCGGCAGGGCCGGGGCAGGCAACGCTGCAGGTGGTTCAGGCGCGAACCTTGTTGTCGCGTTCGATGGCGCTGCGGTTCGAGTTCGGGCCCTGAGGGCGCGGCCGCCGCAGCGCGGCGGGCTGACTCTCAAACGTCGATGTTCCCTGCCCGCAATGCGTTGGTCTCGATGAAGTTGCGGCGCGGCTCGACCTCGTCGCCCATCAGCATCGTGAACACCCGATCGGCTTCGAGTGCGTCGTCGATCTGCACCCGCAGCAGGCGGCGCACGGCCGGGTCCATCGTGGTCTCCCACAACTGCGACGGGTTCATCTCGCCCAGCCCCTTGTAGCGCTGGCGGCCGACCGCCCCTTCGGCCTGTTGCAGCAGCCAGCTCATCGCTTCGCGGAAGTCGCCGACCTTGGCTTCTTTCTGACGCTCGCCTTCGCCGCGGCGCACGACGGCGTCTGCGCTCACCAGGCCGCGGAAGGTCTGGCCCGCAAGACTCAGCGCTTCGTAATCGGCGCCGTGCACGAAGTCGGCGGTGATGACGCTGCTCTTCACGTTGCCGTGGTGCATGCGGCTGACGCGCAGGATGTGTTTGTCCATGCGCGCATCGAACTCAGCCGTGACCTCGGCGTCGTGCAGCGCGCCCTTCAGCGCCATGGCCGAAGCCTCGGCGGCTTCGAGCGTGTCGATGTCGAGCGCCAGACCGTTGGCCATCGCCCGCAGCGCTTCCACGTCCATCCAGTTCGACAGGCGCTCGACCACGTTCTTCGCGAGCACGTACTGGCGCGCCAGTGCTTCCAGCGCATCGCCTTGCAGCATGGCCGCGCCGGGCACGCCGGTGTCGAGCTTGGCGTCTTTGAGCGCGACCTTCAGCAGGTAGGCGTCGAGCTCGTGGCCGTCTTTCAGGTACTGCTCGTCCTTGCCGAGCTTGACCTTGTAGAGCGGCGGCTGGGCAATGTAGATGTGGCCGCGCTCGACCAACTCGGGCATCTGGCGGAACAGGAACGTGAGAAGCAAGGTGCGGATGTGCGCGCCGTCCACGTCGGCGTCGGTCATGATGATGATGCGGTGGTAACGCAGCTTGTCGGGATTGAAGTCATCACCCCCCATGCCCTTGCCGATGCCGGTGCCCAAGGCGGTGATCAGCGTCAGGATTTCATTGCTGGTCAGCAGCTTTTCGTAGCGCGCTTTTTCGACGTTCAGGATCTTGCCGCGCAGTGGCAGGATCGCCTGGAACTTGCGGTCGCGGCCCTGCTTGGCGCTGCCACCGGCCGAGTCGCCCTCGACGATGTAGATCTCGCACAAGGCCGGGTCCTTTTCCTGGCAGTCGGCCAGTTTGCCGGGCAGGCCCATGCCGTCGAGCACCCCTTTGCGACGGGTCATTTCGCGGGCCTTGCGAGCAGCTTCGCGGCCGCGCGCGGCGTCGATGATCTTGCTGCAGATCAGCTTGGCATCGGTCGGGTTTTCTTGCAGGTAGTCGGTCAGCGCCTTGCTGACCGAGTCTTCGACCGGGCCGCGCACTTCGCTGCTGACGAGCTTGTCCTTGGTCTGGCTGCTGAACTTCGGCTCGGGAACCTTCACACTCAGCACGCAGCACAGGCCTTCGCGCATGTCGTCGCCGGTGACTTCGACCTTGGCCTTCTTGGCCAGCTCGTTGTCGTCGATGTACTTGTTGATCACGCGCGTCATCGCGGCGCGCAGGCCGGTCAGGTGGGTGCCGCCGTCACGCTGCGGAATGTTGTTGGTGAAACAGAGGACGTTCTCGCTGTAACCGTCGTTCCACTGCATCGCCACGTCGGTGGCGATGGTCGTGCCCTGGTCGCTCTGCTTTTCGCCGGCGGCACCGAACACGGTCGGGTGCAACACCTTCTTGCCGGTATTGATGAACTCGACGAAGCCTTTCACGCCGCCGGCGTACGCGAAGGTGTCTGACCGGTTGTTGCGCTCGTCGAGCAGGCGGATCTTCACGCCGTTGTTCAGGAAGCTCAGTTCGCGCAGCTTCTTGGCGATGATGTCGTAGTGGAAATCGATGTTCGAGAAGATTTCCAGGTCGGGCAGAAAGTGCACTTCGGTGCCGCGCTTCTCGGTCTCGCCGGTGATCTTCATCGGCGAGACTTCGACACCGTCGCGCAGTTCGATCTGGCGGTCTTGCGGAATGCCTTGCTTGAACTCCATGAAGTGCACGAGGCCGTCGCGGCGCACAATCAGGCGCAGCCACTTCGACAGCCCGTTCACGCAGCTCACGCCCACACCGTGCAGGCCACCCGAGACCTTGTAGCTGTTCTGGTTGAATTTGCCGCCCGCGTGCAGTTCGGTCAGCGCGATCTCGGACGCCGAGCGTTTGGGCTCGTGCTTGTCGTCCATCTTCACACCGGTCGGAATGCCGCGGCCGTTGTCGGTCACGCTGATCGAATTGTCGGAGTGGATCGTGACGACGATGTCGTCGCAATAACCAGCGAGCGATTCGTCGATCGAGTTGTCGACCACTTCGAACACCAGGTGGTGCAGGCCGGTGCCGTCGGACGTGTCGCCGATGTACATGCCGGGGCGCTTGCGCACCGCTTCCAGGCCTTCGAGGATCTGGATGCTGCCTTCGCCATAGGCCGCGCTGTCGGCGGCATGTGCCTTCGTCTCAGCTGCTTTTTTGCTCGCTGCGGCGTCGTCTTCGGGGGTGTTCTGGGTATCGCTCATCGGGGTTTCACATTCACGGTTCGGGCTGCACGCATCGCTGATCCTTCGCGACTTAAGCCCCACAAGAAACGTTGAAGCGGGCCGAGGCCCGCTTGGTCACTGGTCGGCTTGCGGCTGCGCTCAGATGCGCATCGGCATCACGACATACTTGAAACCCGCCTGTTCGGGCACGGTGATCAGCGCGCTCGAGTTGGTGTCTTGCAACTCCAGCTTCACCATCTCGACGCTCATGTTCATCAAGGCGTCGATCAGGTAGGTCACGTTGAAGCCGATCTCGATGCTGTCGCCGGCGTAGTCGATCTCGAGCTCTTCCTTGGCTTCTTCCTGTTCGGCGTTGCTCGACGCGATGCGCAAGGTGCCGGGCTCGATGTTGACGCGCACACCCTTGAACTTCTCGCTCGTCAGGATCGCCGCACGCTGCAGGCTCGCCAGGAAAGGTGCACGGCCCAGCGTCACGTGGTTCTTGTGGTTCTTCGGGATCACGCGGTTGTAGTCGGGGAACTTGCCCTCGACCAGCTTGGTCACGAACTCCATGCCGCTGAAACTGAACTTGGCCTGGTTGCCAGCGAAGCGCATCTCGATCGGCGTTTCTTCGTCTTTCAACAAGCGCTGCAGTTCGAGCACGGTCTTGCGCGGCAGGATCACTTCCTGTTTCGGGATCTCGACATCGAGTGTGGCCTGGGCCAGCGCCAGGCGGTGGCCGTCGGTCGCAACCAGCGTCAGGTTCTTGCCTTCGGCGACGAACAGAATGCCGTTCAGGTAGTAGCGAATGTCGTGCACCGCCATCGCGAAGTGGACCTGGTTGATCAGGCCCTTCAGCGCCTTCTGCGGCACGCTGAACGCCGGGCCGAAGTCGGCCGCCTCCTGCACCAGCGGGAAGTCGTCGCTCGGCAGCGTCTGCAGCGTGAAACGGCTCTTGCCGCCCTGCAGCGTCAGCTTGTTCTGG
>JANYFX010000742.1 GCA_025359585.1 Rhizobacter sp.
AGGAACAGGAGCGCGAGTATTGGCAGAACATCCTGCGCACCATCGACCGCAATTCACACGATGGGCTGTCGGTTCGAAAAAAGATCGCCGATGAAGGCCTGTCGATCGACAAGCAAGCCTACGAGGCACGCATCGAGACACTGAAGCTCGAACGCGAGGAACTCGAACTGAACTTCAGCAGGCGCACAGAGGTCGCCGTGAAGGCGTACCAAGAGACCGTTGCGCGCTACGGGCAGGAAAGCAAGGAGGCGATCAAGGCCTATGAGGTTGTGTTGGCAGAACACCGCAAGTACGTCGAGCAAAAACGTGCACTCGACTTGGTTGCTTCCGAGTCGCGCCGGCGCCTGGTGCTTGCCGGCGTCGAGTTCGAGCGTGGGCAGATGCAGCAGGAGCTGGCCGACGGCACCATCAGCAAGCTTGAGGCGCTTGAGCTGGAACGGCAATTCGAAGAGAAGCTGTTCGCAATTCGCCAAGCGGGATTGAACGAGCGCAAGGGCCTGGTCGATCCAGCCAAAGACCCGGTTGCTCTGGCACAGATCAACGGAGAAGTCGAGCTGCTGGAATTGCAACACCAGAACCGATTGAAGGAAATCAGTGCTGCCGCGCGGCGCGAGCGGCAGAGCGATATCGAGAGCACCGCCCGGACTATTCAACAGAGCTGGGCAGGCCTGATCAGTCAACTGGCGAAGGGCGTCATCACCTTCGGCAGCTTCATCAAGGGCATTTTTCAAAGCGTGGCCAATGCAGTGATCGACACGCTTGCGCAGCTCGCGGCGAAGTATGTGGTCGACCTGATCCTCAAGCGTGTGCTGAGCAAGACGGCGGCCGCCGCGCAGATTACCGATAACGCCGCGGTGGCTGGTGCGGCCGCCACGGCCTCTGCAGCGGCCATCCCCTTCGTGGGGTGGGCAATGGCGCCAGAGGCCGGCGCAGCGGCCTACGGCTCGGCGCTGGCCTACATGGCGGGCCTGTCGAGCGCCGCAGGTGGCTTCGACATCCCTGGCAACGTTAACCCGATCGTGCAGGCGCACGCGAAGGAGATGATCCTGCCGGCAAAGCATGCTGATGTGATCCGCACGATCGCCGAAAGCAACGGCATCGGAAGCGCCGGAATCTCCTCCTCGCAAGGTGCACCGATCGTGTTGCGCGAGAGAAGCTCCAACGAGTTCTTCATTGCCAATCGCAAGGAACTGGTCACAGCGCTCAAGAGCGCACGGCGCGACTTCGCGTTCTAACCATGGCAACGGTCCACGACTTTCCCGACTCCATGCAGCGCGCCTGGCGCGTGTTCTCAGACGCACTCAGCGAAGAGTTGAGTCGCGCCGATGGGATCACCTCGTCGGAGATCGAGCATGCTTTGTGGGCTGTAAAGCCCGCGTACCTGAACGCATCCAAACCAACGACGATTACCTTCGACCCAAACGACCGTGAGGCCGCTGTGCGCGACATCGACGCGTGGGTTTTCAGGGTGACGCACTTGCTTCTGTTGGAGCTTGTCATTCGCGAAGTGCGACTGTTTCGTCTTCGCGACGCACGATAGAAGTTCGATTCAGACCGCCGCTGACGCCCTGTGTACTTGCGTGCGATATAGTGCGTGCGGGTGTCTGTGTCGGGTCTCTTAATCCGTAGGTCGAGTGTTCGAGTCACTCAGGGCCCACCAGTAAAAACAACGGCTTGCCAGAAATGGCAGGCCGTTTGTCTTTCTGGGCGTGACGAAAACGCGACTTTTCAATCAGCTTCGCGTCACGCCCTTTGTCGATTCGAGACGCTGCGGCCAATAGATTTTCGGTAGCGAACTTGCCACCGCGTCCACCCTCTGCCGCGACTTCCGGCTGCCTAGGTAGCCCGCAGCTCCTGAACGTGGAAGCCCTGATCCCCGCCAGATCGAGTGCGCCTTGCCGGCGGGTGTCGGGCAACTGTCAACGGATCGGCTCGGCCAGTCCTGGCGTGTGGCTCTTGAAACGCGGCAGCCCGTTTACGGGGCCTCGTGCAGCACGTTCGCCAGGCGAGATCCACGGCACGCGATCAATCGATCCGCGTCTTTTGGCGCTCGGTCGTCAAGGCAACTGGTCCAGCGTGGGCCGCCAGACCGCCGCCACTTTTTTGTAGCCGCCGCGTGTGGGGTGAATCTCGTTCAGAAAGTCGCCCGACGAGCCGGTGTCAGTCTGGCCTGCCAGCACCAGGGCGGCCGTGCGTGTGTCGACGAGGTGCAGCGCGCAGGCGGGGTCGGCGGCCTGGCGTGCGCTCACGAGCTGCTGCAGCAGTGTGCCCAGCCGCTCGATGAGCGCGTTCGACACCGCGAGCCAGTCGGTGGCCGGCACCGCGAAGGCCGTCAGCGCCGGCGCAAGCCACGGGCCGAAGCCCAGGCCTGCCGGCGCCGGCCGTGGCATCAGGTGCGCGTAGGTGTGGAACGCGAGCGGCACGTGCCGGTTGATGCCGCTGTCACGCCGGTCGATCAGCGCGTTGAACACCGCGCCGAGGTGCGACTCGAACGTGGCCCAACCCGCTGCGCTGATGTAGGCGTCGCCCGACGTGGGTGTGCCGCGCTCGGCCGCGGTGGCGATGAGCCGCTGAGCGGCCGGTGCCGACGGGGCCACGCCGGCCGCGTCGATCAGGTCGTTGCCGCCGCCCGAGAGCAGGATCGCGTCCCACTTCATGGCCAGCTTGCCCGAGAGCAAGCGCACGAACGCGCTCTCGCTCGCGGTGTCGGTCATGTGTTGCAACACCTTGCCCGGACGTGCGCAGTTCACGACCACGGTCGATTTGCTCAGCTCGAGTTCGGCCAGCACGTTGCTCGTGAGCCCGGGCGGCAGCGAGCCGATCGAGAACCACGAATCGCCCTGGGCCAGGTAGCGCCGCGCGAAGAGCTCGAACGGGTACTGACCGGCCTCGCCCTGCGTGATCTGCGAGGGGGCGATGACGGTAACGCGGTGGTTCTCTGGCATGGTGGCTCCCGATGGTCTGACGCCGAGCGTAGCGAATTGCGCGGGAATTTGCGCCCCTCAACGTCGATCAAATTGGGGATGTTGCAAGCCTTGCCCTTGACCGAACATCGGAACCGCAGTCGTGGGTGCGTGAGTGCCGGAAACCCGCCTGCGCATGGGGGCCGAATGATTCCGATCAAGCGCACAGCCGCACCGCAATTCTTCAGGACCGAACGGGTTGCCTTCGTTCGCAGGAAGGCGCAGCTCTACTTCCAGGACCTGCCGTCCGCGCGTCGGCAGACACGCTTCGAATTCGAGCGTGAACTCAAGTCGACCCTGGCGGCGCTGCTGGTCGAATTGCGCCGCATGTGCCTCGAGAAGTGCGCCTACTGCGAGACGCCGCTGTCGCGCGGGTCGCCGGTGGTCGGTGTGTTCCGGCCGTACGAGGGTGTGGACGAATCGAGCGGCGAGTACTTGGGCGACCACTACTGGATGCAGGCATTCCACTGGCTCAACTACCTCGCCTCTTGCCACTTGTGCGCGCGCAACAAGGGTCGGCGCTTTCCTGTGGCGGGGCCACGCGCGGCGGCGTCTGCCACGGGTGCGGCGCTGCTGGCCGAGCAGCCTGCGCTGCTCGACCCGTGCGCCGACGTGCCCGACGAGCACCTCGTGTTCATGCCCGACGGCCGGGTCGCGGGCCGCACCGAACGCGGCCGCCAGACCATCGAAATCCTCGGCCTCGGCCGCAGCGATCTCGTGAAGGCGCGCGCCGAGGAAGCGCAGCGTTTCCTGGCCGCGATGCGCAGCGGCCCGAGCGTTGCGGCACTGCTGCAAGACGACCAGCCGTTCGCCGCCGTCAAGCGCCAGATGTGGGCCGCCGAACAGGCCAAGGTGCAAGGTGCGACCGCTTCGGGCAAGGCGGCGGCCAAGCAGGCGGTTGCCGAGCAACAGGCCTATGACGTGATGCGCGCCGAGATCTCCACCGAGACCCGGAGCGGGCTCGAGCACTACCGTGCGCGCGCCCGTTTCATCGAGCGGGTGCAGATCCGCAACTTCCTGTCGATCGAGCGGCTCGACCTCGACCTGTCGACCTCCGAGGCCGAGCGCGCGCCGTGCTTCGCGGTGCTGGGCGACAACGCGGTGGGCAAGTCGTCGGTGCTCAAGGCGATCGGGCTCGCACTGGGTGGCCCGCAGGCCACCGAACGGCTGAAGATTCGGCCGGCCGACTTGCTGCGCACCGGCGCCGACGCGGGCCAGGTGTCGGTCTGGGTCTCGGGCTTCAAGCTGCCCACCGTCATGCACTTCAAGCGGCGCGCTCGCCAGGTCACGTTCGAGCAGGTCGAGTCGCGCACGCTGGTGTTGGGCTACGGCTCGAGCCGCCTGCTGCCCTCGGGCACGCACCGCCCGAAGCGCGGCCTGACACACGCGAAGATCGACAACCTGTTCGACCCGTTTCTGCCGCTGGCCGATCCGCAGGCCTGGCTGCTGAAGGCCAAGCCGCTTGAATTCGACGAAGCGGCGCTGCGCATACGGCAGCTTTTGCTGCTGCCCGAAGAGGCCGGCCTGGTACGCACACGCGGCAAGCAGCCGCGTGTGTTCGTGGAGTTCAAGCCCAGGGGCCGCTCGCGTGCGGCGCCCGTGCGTTACCCGTTCGAACACCTGAGCGACGGTTATCAGTCGATGCTGGGTTTTGCCGCCGACCTGATGGAGATCATGTTCGGCCAGGGTTACCAGTCGATGGGCGCGGCGCAGGGCGTGGTGCTCATCGACGAACTCGGTAACCACCTGCACCCACGCTGGCGCATGCAGATCGTGGGGCGGCTGCGCGAGGCCTTTCCGAACGTGCAGTTCGTGTTCAGCACGCACGACCCCTTGTGCCTGCGCGGCCTGCGCACCGGCGAGGTGGTGGTGCTCATGCTCGACGCGCGCCGCAAGGTCTACGCGTTGACCGACCTGCCGTCGGTCAGCGGCCTGCGCGTGGACCAGTTGTTGCGGTCCGAGCACTTCGGTCTGGGCAGCACCATCGAACCCGAATTGCAGCAGGACTACGACCGCTACCTCGCGCTCAAGCGCGAGCCCAGGCCCGGCAGCGCGCAGTCGGCCGAGCTCACCGGCCTGGCGGCGCGCCTGTTCGAAACCCGCGTGCTCGCCAGCTCGCCGCAGGAACGTGTGGTGCTCGAGTTCATGGACGCTGCCCGGCAACGCGGCCCGTCCAACGCCGGGCGCAACCTGAGCGTCGCGAAGCTCGACGAAGACGCCAAGGGTGTGCTGCGCGCGCTGCTCGACAAGGCCGAGGGCACGGCGCCATGATCCACGTCGATCGCAGCAAGGTGCCTGTGCCTTTGGTGCTCACCGAAGCCGGCGGCAAGGCCGACAAGGAGCGCGCTGCCAACGCCGTGCTGGCCGCGCAGCAGCGCTTCAAGGAGATGAAGTTCACGGCCTACAAAGACCCGAGCGTCATGCAGTTGCTGGGCACGCTCTTTCATGGCAAGTGCGCCTACTGCGAATCCCGTTATGTGGCCCAGCAGCCGGGTGACGTGGAGCACTTTCGGCCCAAGGCCGCGGTGGCGGTGAAAGACGCCAACGGCAAGGTCGTGACGATCGCGGGCTACCACTGGCTCGCCGCCGACTGGGGCAACCTGCTGCCCTCGTGCGCCGACTGCAATCGCCCCCGCAAGCACGAGATCACACGCGGCGCCGGCAAGCGCGTGATGGGCAAGGCCAACTGGTTTCCGGTCGACCCGGAAGCTCGGCGTGCCGGCCTGCCGGCCGGCGTGGCCACCGAGCCCCGGCTGCTGCTCGACCCGTGCACCGAAGACCCGAGCCGGCACCTCGTGTTCGACGAAGACGGCACCGTCGCGGCCCTGACACCGAACCTCGGCCTGAGCCCGATGGGCGCGGCCACGATCGAATACTGCGCCTTGTCGCGGCTGCCGCTGACACAGGAACGGCACAAGCGTGGCAAGGAAGCGCTGTACGTCATCGACAACCTGCTGCGTGCAAAAGCGGCCGGCGATTCGAGCGAGTTGAAACGCCACGCCGCGCAGCTTTCGACCATGATCGATGCCAGTGCGCCGTACTCGGCGTATGTCACCTCGCTCGTCGTCCGATACCTCGGGCACCTGCGCACCGAACTCGGTTTGTAAAAGAAGAAGGCAAACGACCATGACCACCACCGACTCCGCCGCCCCCTCCGCTCAGCGCGGGCCCGCGCCTGCCGACATGCCGCAAGACATGCCGCAATGCGATCTGGTGATGAAAGGCGGCATCACGAGCGGCGTGGTGTACCCGAAGCTCATTGCCGAGCTTGCGGCCAGGTACCGGTTCAAGAACATCGGCGGCACCTCGGCCGGGGCCATCGCCGCCGCCGGGTGCGCGGCGGCGCAGCTGGGTCGGCTGTCGCTGAAGAACCCGGGCGGCTTCGATGAGTTGAGCCGGCTGCCGACGCAGTTGGGCGAGCAGGCCGGCGAGCCCGCGCAGTCGATGCTGTCCCATCTGTTCCAGCCCGCCGAGGCCGTCGCCCCGCACTTCGCGGTGCTGCTCAGCACCCTGAATGCGCCGCACCCGCTGACCGCCATCGGCCGCGCACTGCTGGCGATCGTGCGGCAGTTCTGGGGCATGGCGCTGCTGGGGGTGGTGCTCGCGTTGTTGCTGTTCGCGCCGGTGGTGGCGCTGGCCTCGCCGACGGCGGGCGCCGCTTCGGTCATCGGCACGGCCCTGGGCGTGCTGGTGCTGTGGTGGCTGTGGGCCGCGTTCGGGCTGAGCAGGCTCGCACGATTGAAAAGCTCGCCCGTGCTCGCGCCGGCCGCGTGGTGGGCCATCGGCCTGGCCTTCACCGCGGTCGGTTTGTGCTTCGCGGTTCACGCCCATGTGAGCGGCCACCTGTGGGTGGCCACGCTGGCCGGGGGCATTGCCGCGCCGCTCACGATCGGGCTGGTCGTCGCGCTGTCGGGCTTTCGGTTTGTCGTCACGCTGGTGCAGGGCATGCACGGCAACGGCTACGGCATCTGCAGCGGCCTCACGATGCACAAGAACGAGGGCGGCCCCGAAGGCCTGACCGATTGGTTGAGCCACTACTTCAACGGCCTGGCCGGGCTCGGCCTCGAACGCCCGCTCACTTTCGGCGACCTGTGGGGCGCGCCGTTCGATGGCACGCGCTTTACCGACATCCCGGCGGCCGACCGGCAGATCAACCTCGAGGTGATGACCACGGCGGTCAGCCAGCAGCTGTGTTTTGCGATCCCGTTCCGGGGCGATCAGGCCCTGTACTACGAACCGGCCGAGCTGCGAAAGCTCTTCCCCACCTCGGTGACGAAATGGATCGAAGCTGTCTCGGCCGCCGAGGCGGCCGCTGGCACACGTGCCGAGCAGGTGGTGCATGAAGAGGGCGGTGTGCGGCGCGTGCTCTCGCGGCTGCCCGGCAACGTGAACCTGCCGGTGGTGATGGCGGTTCGTCTGAGCCTGAGCTTTCCGGCGTTGTTGTCGGCGATACCGTTGTACGCGGTCGACTTCTCGCTCAAGCGAAATCAACGGCCCACCGACGCCGCGGTGTCCGCGCCGTTCACGCTGCACGCCACTCGCTCTTGGTTTTCAGACGGTGGCATTGCCAGCAACATGCCGCTGCATTTTTTCGACGCCGTGTTGCCCAAGCACCCGACCTTCGCCGTCAACCTGAAAACGGAGCACCCCGACTTCAAGATCGACCCGACCCGCAAGGCGGCCGAGCAGCAGGGCCGTGTTTACCTGCCCGACAGCAACGTCGGCGGCCTGCTGCGCTACTGGCGCGCGCCGCAAGACGGCTCGGCGGTCGGTGGCCTGGTGGGTTTTTTCGGCAGCATCGTGAACACGATGCAGAACTGGCGTGACGAACTCCAGTTCCCGTACCCGGGCTACCGTGACCGCATCGTGCAGGTGAGCCAGCTGGCCGACGAAGGCGGCCTCAACCTGAACATGCCCACCGAGAACATCGAGCGCCTGAGCGATGCCGGCGAATACGCCGCGCAGCGCCTGATCGCCCGCTTCTATCCGCCGGACGCGCCCGTCAGCAAGGGCTGGAAGAACCACCAGGAGGTGCGCCTGCGCACCTTCCTCGGCGTGCTGGAGCAGATGGCGCTGGCCTTGCAACCGCGGCTCGCCGACGGCACCTGGAACGCCGTGATCGACGGCATCTCGCACGGCACCTACTCGCCGCGACAGGCACAGTTGGCCAAGGAGTGCCTCGAACGCGTGGTCGAGCTCGGCAGCCTGCTCAAGGCGAGCCCCGGCTCGCTGCAAGACGCGGCGCCGAAGCCGCGCGCAACGATGCGCATCGCCCCGAGAATCTGAACCTCCGATCAACCGGGTTCGCTCACCACCGAGTGGCCGGGCAGCGTTTCGACTCGGCCATCGGCGTGCTTCGCAAAACGCACACGCTCGGCCCCGTGCACCGGCGCGTTGTCGGGCCAGGGCCAGCCGCCGAACTCGGTGCGGCGGTAGTCGTCGAAAGCCTGTTGCAGTTCGGCCTGCGTGTTCATCACGAACGGACCGTACTGCGCCACCGGCTCGCCGATGGGGCGGCCTTGCAGCAACAGGAACTCGCTGGGCTCGGTGCCGTTGATCAGCTCGACGGATTGTGTTGCCCGCAGCTCGATCGCCGCATGCTGATCGGCCACCTGGCCGTCGATCGACACGCTCGCGCCTTTGAAGAAGTACAACATTCTGCGTGTGGTTTTGCCGGCCGCCGCAGGCAAGGTCCAGCGTGCGCCGGGCGCCATCTTCAGCGTCCAGATCGCCAGATCGGCGTCGGGCTGCGCGGCCCACGAATCGGGCGGTGGCGCGAGCGGCTCGGCTGCGCCGGCCACGCCCAGCCGGCCCGCGATGCAAGCGACTTCGGTGGTGCGGCCAGCGGCGTCGGTCGCCACATGGTGAGGAATGCTCTCGGCCCAGAACATCGTGAAGTGCGGATCGGCCATCTTGCTGCGCGCCGGCAGGTTGAGCCAGATCTGGAACAGCTCCAGCGGGTTGGGCGCCGCCGCATCGAGCAGCGGGAACATCTCGGAATGCACGATGCCTTTGCCGGCGGTCAGCCACTGCACGTCGCCACCACCGAAACGCGCGGTGGCACCGAGCGAATCGGAATGGTCGATCAGGCCCTTGCGCACGATGGTCACGGTCTCGAAGCCGCGGTGCGGGTGCGAAGGAAAGCCCGGGACGGTCATGCCGTGGTACATGCGCCAGCCGTCCTGGCCGGCGAAGTCCTGCCCCATGTTGCGGCCGGCCAGCGATGCGCTCGGACCGAACTGCGCATTGCCCTTCGGGTAACGATCGTCGTGGTAGACGCAGAACAGGAACGGGTCGAGCGTTTCCCACGGAAAGCCGAGCGGGCGGGCCTGGAGGATGGCGTTGTCGGTGGTCATTGCGCGTCTCGCTGAAGCCTCAGGTGCGCTTCGGGATCGTGAGCCCGCGCACGACGGCCGGGCGCGCCACGAACGCGGCGAGCGCGCGCTGAACGTGCGGGAAGTCGTCGATGCCCACCAGCCCACCGGCCTCGTAGAAACCGATCAGATTGTTGATCCACGGGAAGCTCGCGATGTCGGCGATGGTGTACGTGTCGCCCATGATCCACGCGCGGTCGGCCAGGCGTTGGTTCAGCACACCGAGCAGCCGCTTCGATTCGGCCAGGTAGCGGTCGCGCGGGCGCTTGTCTTCATAGTCCTTGCCGGCGAACTTGTGGAAGAAGCCGAGCTGGCCGAACATCGGGCCGATGCCGCCCATCTGGAACATCAGCCACTGGATCGTCTCGTAGCGGCCGGCCGCGTCGGTCGGCATGAACTGGCCCGACTTCTCGGCGAGGTAGATCAGACAGGCACCCGACTCGAACAGCGCGAGCGGCTGGCCGTTCGGCCCGTTCGGGTCGAGGATCGCCGGGATCTTGTTGTTGGGGTTGAGCGAGAGGAACTCGGGCGAGGTCTGGTCGTTCTTTTCAAAGCTCACCAGGTGCGGCTCATAGGGCAGGCCGGTTTCTTCCAGCATGATGGACACCTTGACACCATTGGGCGTCGGCAGCGAATACAGCTGGATGCGGTCCGGGTGCTGCGCTGGCCATTTTTGGGTGATGGGGAAGTCTGAGAGTTTTGTCATGGCTTGTGGTTGAAGAGATAGAGAGGGCAATATAGCCCTGATGGAAATAACCCGCGTTGAGCGGGTCTGTTTCGGCTGGACTAATCGCGCTGTGTCTTTAGTGCCGTCTGGAGAGCGGTTTCAATGGCGTCGCCGTCATAAGGTTTGAGCAGTATCACGGCATCCTTGAATCTGCTCACGTGATTCTCACGGCCGGTGGC
>JANYFX010000757.1 GCA_025359585.1 Rhizobacter sp.
CACGTACAACCCTTGTGTGACGACGCTCTCGGGGTCCAACGCACCCAGCGGCACGATCTTGCTTTCGCCGCTCTTGGTCTGGTGGTCCATCATCACGTAGGTTTTCTTCGCGCCGATCGCCAGATCCATCGCACCACCGACAGCGGGGATCGCATCGGCCGCGCCGGTGTGCCAGTTGGCCAGGTCACCGCCGACGCTGACCTGGAACGCGCCGAGCACACAGAAGTCGAGGTGGCCGCCGCGCATCATCGCGAAGCTGTCGGCATGGTGGAAATACGAGCCACCGTCGAGCAGCGTGACCGGCTGCTTGCCGGCGTTGATCAGGTCCCAGTCGATGTCGGCCTCAAGCGGCGCCGGGCCCATGCCGAGCACGCCGTTCTCGCTGTGCAGCAGCACCTCGCGGTCTTTCGGCAGGTGGTTGGCCACGAGCGTCGGCAGGCCGATGCCCAGGTTCACCACGGCGCCATCGGGAATGTCGCGCGCCACGCGGGCGGCCATCTCGTTGCGGGTCAGTCTTTTCATGGTGTGTGCTCCTCAGGCCGCCACTGCGCGCGGCAGGCAGACCACACGTTGAACATAGAGGCCGGGCGTGACCACGGTCTCGGGGTCGATCTCGCCGAGTGCCGCGATCTCATGCACCGACGCGATGCTGAGCTTGGCGGCTGCGGCCATGATGGGCCCGAAGTTGCGCGCCGTCTTGCGGTAGGTCAGGTTGCCCCAGCGGTCACCGCGCTCGGCCTTGATGAGTGCCACGTCGGCGTGGATCGGGTGCTCCAGCACGTACATGCGGCCGTTGATCAACCGCATTTCCTTGCCGTCGGCCAGCGGCGTGCCGAAACCGGTGGCAGTGAAGAAAGCGCCGATGCCTGCACCGGCAGCGCGAATGCGCTCGGCCAAATTGCCTTGCGGCACGAGCTCGAGCTCGAGCTTGCCGGCGCGGTACAGGCGGTCGAAGACGTGCGAGTCGGCCTGGCGCGGGAACGAGCAGATGATCTTGCGCACACGCCCGGTCTTCAGCAGCGCGGCCAGACCGTAGTCGCCATTGCCGGCGTTGTTGTTGACGATCACGAGGTCTTTGGCGCCTTGCGCGATCAAGGCGTCGATCAGTTCGGCCGGCTGGCCGGCACCGCCGAAACCACCGATCATGATGGTCGCGCCATCCTTTATGCCGGCGAGCGCAGCCTCGATGTTGGGAACAATCTTGTCGATCATGTCGTGTCCTCGAAATGGATCAGGCCTCGGCCTGCAGCTTGTCGCAGATGTAATTCAGGGCCATCGAATAACCGCCCGTGCCGAAGCCGCACAAGACCGCTTCGGCGATGCCCGACAAATAGGAGTGGTGGCGAAACTCTTCGCGCTTGTGCACGTTGGAGATGTGCACTTCGATGAACGGGATCGCCACGCCGGCCAGCGCATCGCGCAGCGCCACGCTGGTGTGCGTGAGGCCGCCGGGGTTGATCATGATGTAGCCGATGCCCTGCGTGCGCGCAGCGTGGATGCGGTCGATCAGCGCGCCTTCGTGGTTGCTTTGAAAGCACTCCGCTTCGACGCCACGTTCGGCCGCCAGCTTGGCCATCAGCGCTTCCACATCGGCCAGCGTCGTGTGGCCGTAGACCTGCGGCTCGCGCGTGCCGAGCAGGTTCAGGTTGGGGCCGTTGAGGATCAGGATCTTGTTCATGCGGACTTTCAGTGGACCGTGATGTTAAGCGCGGTGCCGCTCAACCGTCGGTGCGCTTCAGGCGCATGCGCCCGGGCAGCGGCAGCGAGCGGTGCAGCACGTCTTCGCTCAGCCACACGGCCGAACGGCGCGCGCGCTCGGCGACGACCGGCAGCGGAATGCCCTGGTAGTCGTCGTTGAAGACCTCGAAGCTGTAGTCGCCGCGGTAGCCCAGGCGGTCCAGCCGCATCACCAGTTCGGCGAGCTGCTCGCTGTGCACACCTTCGCCAGGAAACACGCGGAAATGGCGCGCGGTGTTGATGCGTTCCTCGTTCGACGGGATCTCGTTCCACATGAAGTCGGCGAGTTGCACGAGGAAGATCTTCTGCGGGTCGAGCATGTCCAGGTCTTCGAGCGAAGTCTTGGTGGCGAAGGCGTGGAACGAGTCGATGCCGATGCCGAGGTTCGGCGCGTCGGCGCGGCACACCACGTCCCA
>JANYFX010000689.1 GCA_025359585.1 Rhizobacter sp.
CGCGTCCGCAGCAACGTGCTCGATCCGTCTTGTCTGCGCTTGCTGCCAAGGCCAGCCTTCACACACCTCTTCGCCAGGGACTTGCGTCGACGTCGGGGCAAACAATGCGGGTTCGCCATCCAATGCATACGTACTGCCTGACCTCAGACTCAAGACAGCTCGATCGCCATGGCAGTCGCTTCACCGCCGCCGATGCAAATGGCCGCGACGCCTCGTTTCCCCCCGGATGCCTTGAGCGCGCCGATCAAGGTCACGATGATTCGCGCGCCCGAAGCGCCAATCGGGTGACCGAGCACGCAGGCACCACCGTGGATGTTGACCTTGCTGTGCGGAATGTCGAGGTCTTTCATGGCCGCCATCGGCACGACGGCAAATGCCTCGTTGATTTCGAACAGGTCGACATCCTCGACAGACCAGTCAACTTTGGCGCACAGCTTTTGAATGGCGGCGATCGGCGCCGTGGTGAACCATTCCGGCTCTTGCGAATGACACGCATGGCCGAGAATTCTGGCAATCGGTTCGCAGCCCAGCTTCCTGGCGGTCGACTCGCGCATCAACACGAGCGCAGCGGCACCATCGTTGATCGACGACGACGTGGCAGCGGTCACGGTGCCGCCCTTTCTGAATGCGGATTTCAACGACGGGATTTTTTCGGGCCTGGCTTTTTGTGGCCCCTCGTCCTTGTCGATGACAAGCTCCCCGGCACGCGTCTTCACGACGACGGGCACGATTTCCCATGTGAACGAGCCGCGGTCGGTTGCCGCCTGCGCACGCTTGACCGATTCAATGGCGTAGGTGTTCTGTTCTTCGCGAGTGAATCCGTACCGATCGGCACATTCTTCGGCAAAGGTGCCCATGGCGCGGCGAGCGCCGCCTTCGTCCGTGGCGTAGGCGTCCTCCAGGCCGTCGAGCATCATGTGGTCGAACATCAACCCGTGCCCCTGCCGGTAACCGCCGCGCGCCTTGGGGATCAGATGGGGTGCATTGCTCATCGATTCCATACCGCCCGACACGACCACCTCGTGGGTGCCGGCAACGATCGAGTCGTACGCAAACATCGTGGCTTGCATGCCTGAGCCGCACACCTTCGACAGCGTCACAGCGCCTGTTGAAACCGGGAGGCCGGCCTTGATGCATGCTTGACGCGCCGGCGCCTGGCCTTGACCGGCCATCAGGCAGTTTCCGAACAGCACTTCCTGCACCTGATTCGCCTCCAGCCCGGCGCGCCGGACCACCGCACGAATGACGATCGCGCCAAGATCGCTGGCCGAGAGCGAGGAAAAATCGCCGAGCAAGGCGCCCATGGGGGTGCGGGCTGCGCCGACGATGACGATCGGGTCGTTCAAGTTGTTGCTCCAGAGTTGGGCGGCCACCGCCACATGTCGTCGTCGAGTTGTGTCGACCAGACTTGTATTCCAACTCCGAAGCTCCGAAAATGACAGTGTCGATTTGGACGGGTTTGGGGACTATTGCGACAATGCATGATTTCACGGTCTTGGTTCTCGAAGGCGCCTACTCGACAAGCGTTGCGGTCACGCTCGACATGCTTGCAGCAGCGGCGACGCTTGCGCCGCGCGTTGGCGTCGCACCGCCGAAATGGAAGGTCTGCTCGGTGGATGGTGGAAGCACCGCGCTGCAGGGCGGTGTCAGCGTCGACACGGTGCGTCTTCCCAGAACGTCGCGCCCTGAGGCTTCGGTCTGGATCGTCCCGGGCTTGGGTCTGGACAGGCCTTCGGCGATCACGCGCCGCTTCGGCCTTGACGATGCTAGCCGCGCCATCGATGCGCTGCGAAAGCACACACGGGCCGGTGGCCCGGTCGCAGCCTCTTGCTCCGCAGTCTTCTTGCTGCAGGCGGCTGGCCTGCTGAAGGGAAAGCGCGTCACCACCTCGTGGTGGCTTGCGCCTGAACTGAAACGGATCGAACCCGACTGTCACGTCGATTCGGACCGAATGGTGTGCGCCGACGGGTCGATCGTGACGGCAGGCGCCGCGTTCGCACAGGCCGACCTGATGTTGCATTTGCTCCGCACGCTTGGCGGAAGCGCTCTGGCCGACGCGGTTTCTCGTGTGCTTCTGTTTGACGGCCGCCAGGCGCAGGCGCCTTTCATCATTCCGGAAGCGTTCTCGAACGGAGATGACCTGATCGGTCGTCTGGCGGCACGGATCGAAGCTGCATTGCCTGATTTGCCCCGAGTCGGTGAGCTCGCGCAGGAATTTTGCATGTCCGAGAGAACGCTGTCCCGGCGCATCAAGAGAGCCACCGGCAAGAGCACATCGGCGCTGTTGCAGAGCGTCAGACAAAGACGCGCACGTGCGCTGCTGGAGTCGAGCCGCATGACCGTGGAACAGGTGGCTGTCGCGGTGGGCTATCAAGACGCCACGGCGTTGCGGCGGCTGATGAGAAAGGTGGCCGGTGCCAACCCGAGCCGGTTCAGGCCGGCTGTCGCCGGCACCTGAAGTGCTGGGCACGGGTCAACGGGCTTCATGCACGATCTCGTTGTCGACCCGGTAGAGCTGGCATTCATGCCCCGGCATGCGCCGGCAACCGGAGCGTGCGCGTGAGCATCACTTCGCATAGAGAACGAGCTGAGTACAACGGAAGAGGCAAAGGGTCCTGCCGGACTCACGGTGTTTGACCGTCGCGTCCCAGACCTGGGTGGTCTTGCCAAGATGCACGGCCTTCGCCACGCACTCGACGTTGCCTTCCCGGGCCGTGCCAAGGTGGTTGGACTTGAGTTCGACGGTTGTGAATCCGGTGGCATCTGCCGGAAGGTTGGCCACGCAGCCATAGCCGGCGGATGTGTCAGCGAGTGCGACAAGGCTCCCCGCGTGAAGAAAACCATTGGGAGCCATCACGGATTGCTTCACGGGCATCTCCGACCGCAGTTCCCCGTGGCCGACATGGCTGACGACGAGACCGAGAAGACCGGGCAGAAAGTCCGCTCCGAGTTTGTTGAAGTGAGCTTCGTCGAGCATGTGGATATCCAGTGTTTCGGGTGGGGTCGCGTTCATTGTTGTGTGGGCGTTCATCGCGTGGACGACGTCGTGGCATCGGTGATAAACCTCACCGCCGATGAGATCACCGACGGATCACGAAGAATGCAGAACGGTTGACATGAGTGGCGCTTGAAGGCAGCAGGCCGGCAAGCGTCTTCTCGATGGAAGGCTTACGCGGCATCTTTCGGTGCGACCGACCGGGTTGGAAGTTGTTCGAACTGTGGAAGTGAATCGGTGATCTCGTGCCAGGGTGCCTTGTTGTTTACGAAGACATGGCAAAGGGGCCGGTTCAGGGGATCGTCATCGAGCACTCCGAGTGCCAGACCCAGGACGCGAGGCTTCTCGTCGAATTTGGTGATCAGGTTTGAACCGCAGACAGAACAAAAACCCCTGTGTTGGCCTGGCGACGACTCGTAGAAGCGAACCATCTCCTCGCCTCTGACCCATCGAAACTCCGATGTCTTCACCTTGCCTCGTGCCCGGAAGGCCGAGCCGTGGGCCTTGCGGCACATGGAGCAGTGGCAGTACAGGAGATCGAGGACGGCGCCGTCAATCTCGAACGCAACGCCTTGGCAAAGGCAACTTCCGCGAAGCATGTGTTCTCCTGATGATGACTAACGTTTGAAATGAGCGGTAGTGAGAAACGCGGCCCCTTGGCCCTCCCTCCGATGGAAGGGCAAGGCGTCGTTGTGTGAAGTGGCCGACAGTGCATTTGTTCAGGCCTCCGGCAGATGACACACGACGCAGACCTTGTTTCCCTCGGTGTCTCGGAAGTAAGCGCCGTAGTAGTTCTCGTGATA
>JANYFX010000063.1 GCA_025359585.1 Rhizobacter sp.
CTCCTGCAGCATCGCGCCGACTTCGGCCACGTGTTCGCGCAAGGCCTCTTCGCGCTGCGCGCGCAGTTGGTCGGCGGTTGCCAGCTTCGCGGCCAGCTCGCGGTCCTGACGGTTCTTCGGGTCCCATTGCAGCGGGATCGACAGGTTGACCGACACCATGTTCGAGTAGCTCGGCCCACGCTGGCTGACCATCAGCTCGGCGCTCCAGTCGGCGTGCTGGTTGGCCTGCGCGGTGCGGACGTCAGCGCGCGCCGCTTCCTCCTGCTTGAGCAACACGGCGATGCGGGGGTGATGGGCGAGCTGGCTGTCGAGCGTGGCGGTATCGAGCGCCACGCCGTCGAGGCCCGGCGCGCTGCCGAGCGGCTGCTGCGCGGCAGCGCCGACCCAGCGTGCCAGCTGCGTCATGGCCGTGGCGATCTCGCGTTCGTTCTGCGCCAGCCGGTCGTCGATCTGCGCTTCGGCCGAGCGCGCCGCGAACACGTCGGCCTGCGAACCGCGCGACGTGCGGTAGGCACTGTCGGCGGCTTCGATCGACAAGCGCGCTTCGCTGCGCTGCGCCTGCAGCAACTCGCGCAGGCGCTCCTTGTAGTGGCGATCGAGCCAGCTCACGGCCGTGTCACGCTGCAGGTTGGCGAGCGCCTGCGCGCGCCCGGCCTCTGCCGCTTCGGCTTCACGCTCGAAGCGGGCCGAGCGTGCTTCGAGTTTGTCGGTGCGGGTGAATTCCTGGCTCAGCGCGACCGAGCGCATCGTCATGAAGTCGCGCGTCAGGCTGAGGCGGTCGGGGCCGTTGACGGGCAGGTTGTTGATACCTGCCCTGAACACCGGGTCGGGCCGCTGCCCTGCGGCTGCGCCCATCTCGCGCGCGGCCCGCGCTGCCGCGTCTTGCGCCGGCAGTTGCAGCGAGCGGGCCTCGGCCAGGCGCAGCGCCTGATCGAGCGCGAGGGTTTCCTGCGCGTGGGCGCCGGCGGCGGCGAGCCCGAACACGAGCACCAGGCTGCGCCAACGTGGCACAGCACAAAACGAAGTTGCAGCCATGAGGCCTCCGGACCAACGATGCGTGTGGGTCGGCGACAGACGCGCACGACCGACTCTGCGAGCCGAGCCTTCCGGCCCGCTCGCGTCAGCGCGTTGGTGGGATCAGATTCGGAAACTGCAGTGCAGGATCGCGTGCGGCGGGTCTGCCGGAGCGATGGCACTATGGCGCGCGGTGAAGCGCTGCGTGGGCGCACCCGCCTCGACCGGCGCGGGCAGCGTGTACGAGCGCGCCAGCACCACAGCGGGCAGCGCGGCCACCTGGGCCTGGTCGCTTTGCTGGCCTTGCTGGCAGTGTGCCGCGCACAGCGCCGATGGGGTCGACGTGTCGCCGGCCATGCCAGGGCAGTCGGGCATCGTGGCTGTGGTCATCGCCTGCGCGCCAGGGCACGCAAAGGCCGAGACCGCCAGCTGCGTGCACAGCAACACCACGGCCATGAACCGGCACAGGGCGTTGCGGAAGGGGCGATCGAACAGCATGGACGCGAGCTTATCGGAAAGCGCGGCGCCGGTGGTGTGCCGGGGTTGGCGTGTTTCAGCGGGGTGCGTCGCGAACCATCGGTGCGACGGCTTGCGCCACCTGCCGGATCAGCGCGCTGATCGCCTGCGCATGCGCTTGGGCGGTGTCGCCGCTGGCGGGCAGGTCGTAGCCCAGCTCCAGTGTCTTCAGCTCGCGCGTGGGCACGCTGCCCGTACTGAGCACGATGCGCGCGCGGGCTTGCAGGCGCCCTGCGCTGCGCACAAAGTCCATCGGCACCAGATCGACCTGCAGCGAAAGCGCCGGCACCGGGTCGCCGCAGTTCGTGTCGCACAGCGCCCAGCCCGGCAACTGCTGACGCAAGGCCGAGACGAACTCGCGCGACACGCCGATCTCGATGCGTTCCGCCCAGAAGGTGTTGGGCCACTCGGCCAGCGTGCTGGCATCGGCGCGGTAACGCACACGGCGCGCGACCAGGTACTCGGGGATGTTGACGCGGCGCACGGCGAGCAGGGGTGCCGACGCCGCGGCACCAGGCGCCGCGCTCGTCAGTGGCGCTGCGGCCGGTGGCAGCGTCAACAGCACCGGCGCGGGGGAGGGCGACGCACACGCAGCCAGCAAGCCGGCAAGCAGCAGCGATGAGGCCGCGGTCTTCAAGAGGTTCATTCGCGTTTGTTCCCGAAGATGATCGCGTTCGGCTTTTCTTCCAGCAGCTCGCTCCAGTCGCGCAGGCCGCGCGCGGCTTGCGACAGGTCGCGCACGGCAGCGTCGAGGTCGGCGCGCAGCGACGCGTTCGGCGCCGTCATCTCGGCCACGCGATTCATGGCCAGGCGTGCCGATTCGGCCGCTTCGCGCGTGCCGGCGAGCGTGCGCTGCAGGTCGGGTTGGGCGCCGAGCACGGTGTTGCGAGCGGTCTCGGAGAGCTGGGTGATGGATACGAGCGTCGCGGCCGAATTGGTTTGAACCTGGCGGATCGCCTCGGACGCGACCTTCAATGTGGTGCGGGATTCGGCGCCTGTTTGTGCCAGCTCGGTCGCGGTGCTCTTGAGAACCGTTTGCGCAGCGTCGAGCGCGTTTTGCACCGAAGCCAGCGTGGCGCGCAGTTCCTTCACGGTGTCGCGAATGTCTTGCACCGTGTCGCGCAGCGGCAGTTCGGCCACCTGGTCAATCAGGTTGCCGAAGCGGTCGGCGAGCGCCGGGATCTCGGGCTTGATGCCGTCGCCGGCCAGCGTCGAAGGCGTGTTCGGCACGAAGTCGAGCTCGATCGCCTTTTGCCCGGTCACGAAACTCTGCGATGCGAGGCGCGCGCGCAGCCCGCGCTGCACCAGCGTCTGCAGGTCGAGCGGTGTGTCTTTCGAGCCGGTGAAACGCAGCGCGTCGGGCGACAACTGAATTCGCACCGGCACCAGCGCCTTGAGCGAATCGCGGTCGACCTGGATGCCGATCTCTTCGACCTGGCCCACCGCCACACCGCGAAAGTTGACCGGCGCACCCACGTACAGGCCGGTGACGTTGCTCTTGTAATAGATCATCACGTCGAGCTGCTTCTTGAACAGCGTGTTGCCGCTGAGCCAGAGCACCGAGGCGACGATCAGCGCCAGGCCAATGATCACGAAACTTCCGATGAGCAGGGCGTTGCGTTTCATGCAGAGGTGGTGGCGGATGGAGTGACGGCAGGCGCTGATTCTGCGCTGCTCTTCGGTTCTTCGCGCCGCAGAAAGGCGCGCACCGTCGGGTGCTCGCTGCTTTCGCGCAGCTCGCGCGGCGCACCACGGGCGATCGGTGCCTTGCTGTCGGCGTCGAGAAAGATGCCGTCGTCGGCGATCGCGAACAGGCTCGGCAGCTCGTGGCTGACGAACACGATGGCCGCGCCGGTGCGCTGGCGCACGTCGAGGATCAGGTCGTCGAGACGTTTCGAGCTGATGGGATCGAGGCCGGCCGAGGGTTCGTCGAGAAACAGCAGAGGCGGCTCGGCCGCGAGGGCGCGGGCCAGGCCGGCGCGTTTTTTCATGCCGCCGCTCAAGTCGGCCGGGTAATAGTCGGCGAAGTCTTTCAGGTCGACCCACGCCAGCATCTCGCGGGCGCGCGATTCGCGGGCCGGCGCGTCGAGGTCGGTTTGTTGCTCCATCGGCAGGCAGATGTTTTCGAGAATCGTCATCGACGACCACAGTGCCGCGCTCTGGAACAGCATGCCGAATCCGGCCCGCAGCTTCGCCTGCTCGCTCTCGGTCGCGGCCCAGTAGTCGACGCCGTTGTAGGTGACGTGGCCCGCGGCCGGTGGCAACAGCCCGATCATGTGCTTGAGCAGCGTGCTCTTGCCGCAACCGCTGCCGCCCATGATCGCGAAGATCGTGCCTTTCTCGACCTTGAACGACACGTCTTTCTGGATCAGCCGTTCGCCGAAACGCATCTCCAAGCCATCGACGGCGAGCAAGCTCATCTAGATTCCGAGCGCGTTGGCGCAGACCGCGAACACCGCGTCGAGCACGATGATCGCGACGATGCTGGTGACCACCGCGCTGGTCGTGGCCACACCCACGCCGGCCGCGTTGCGCTGCGCGTAGAGGCCGCAGTAACAGCCGATCAAGCCAATCAAGGCACCGAACACAAACGACTTGCTCACACCGATCGCCAGGTGCTCCCAGCTCAGCGCCACGAACGAGCGCGAGATGTAGGCGGCGGGCGAGATGTCGAGCATGCCCCCTGCCACCACCATGCCGCCGATCAACCCGGTGATGCAGCCGTAGACGTAGAGCAGCGGCATCATGAGCAGCAGCGCGAGCACGCGCGGCAGCACCAGAAAGTCGACCGGGCTCAGGCCCAGCACTTCGAGCGCGTCGACCTCTTCGTTGGCCTGCATCGTCGCGAGTTCGGCAGCGAACGCCGCGCCGGTGCGGCCAGCCATCACGACGGCGGTGATGATCGCGGCCATCTCGCGCGCCACCGCGATGCCCACCAGGTCGGCCACGTAGATGCCGGCGCCGAACTTGACGAGCTGCACCGCACCGACGAAGGCCAGGATCGCCCCGACCAGCACGTTGACAACGGTGACGATGGGCACGGCGCGTGCGCTGCAGTCGGCCGTGATGCGGCCCAGATCCTTCAGCCGAAAGTGCCAGCGGCCGGCCGCACCGGCCGCGGCCGAGAGCAGCACCTGGCCGAAGAAGGTGATCTGGCGAACGGGGATGAGCGCGGCAAGTGGCATGGGTGTGAAGGCCATTGTGCCGAATCGCCCGCCCCTACAATCGTTTTCAACACGATCAACCTTCGGGCCGACCATGACCACCGACGCTCCCGCGGCCGCTTCCGGCACGCCCGACCTGGCCCAGATCACGCCGCGCGACAAGGCGGAAATACTGGCGCAGGCGCTGCCCTACATCCGCAAGTTCCACGGCAAGACCATCGTCATCAAGTACGGCGGCAACGCGATGACCGACCCGGCGCTGCAGCAAGACTTCGCCGAAGACGTGGTGCTGCTCAAGCTCGTGGGCCTGAACCCGGTGGTGGTGCACGGCGGCGGGCCGCAGATCGAAGAGGCGCTGGCCAAGATCGGCAAGAAGGGCAGCTTCATCCAGGGCATGCGCGTGACCGACGACGAGACCATGGAAGTGGTCGAGTGGGTGCTGGCCGGCCAGGTGCAGCAGGACATCGTCGGGCTCATCAACGTGGCCGGCGGCAAGGCCGTGGGGCTGACCGGGCGCGACGGCGGGCTGATCCGCGCGCGCAAGCTGAAGCTGGTCGATCTGAAAGACCCGAACAAGGTGCACGACGTGGGCAACGTCGGTGAGATCGAGTCGATCGACCCGAGCGTGGTCAAGGCACTCCAGGACGACCAGTTCATCCCGGTGATCTCGCCGCTCGGCTTCGGCGCCGACAACGAGAACTACAACATCAACGCCGACGTGGTGGCCGGCAAGCTCGCTGAAGTGCTGAAGGCCGAGAAGCTGATCATGCTGACCAACATTCCCGGCGTGCTCGACAAGGCCGGCAAGCTGCTCACGAACCTGAGCGCGCGCGAGATCGACGAGCTGTTCGCCGACGGCACGATCAGCGGCGGCATGCTGCCGAAGATCGACTCGGCGCTGCAGGCGGCGAAGAACGGCGTCAACACCGTGCACATCATCGACGGCCGCGTGCCGCACGCGATGCTGCTGGAAGTGCTGACGGATCAGGCTTACGGCACGATGATCCGCTCGCATTGAAGAACGGTTCGGCCACCCGGCGCGTCTGGCTCTTCGACCTCGACAACACGCTGCACGACGCCAGCCACGCCGCGTTCGGTCCGACGAACGCGGCGATGAACGAGTACATCGTCACCCACCTCGGCCTGACGCAGGCCGGCGCGGCCGAGTTGCGCCAGCACTACTGGCACCACTACGGCGCCACGCTGCTCGGCCTGGTGCGCCACCACGGCGTGAAGGCCAGCCACTTTCTCGAAGAGACGCACCAGTTGCCCGGGCTGGAGACGCGGCTTCGCACCAGCGCCCACGACCGCGCCGCGATCAAGCAACTGCACGGCCGCAAGTTCATCCTGACCAACGCGCCGCGTGTCTACGCACTGCGCGTGCTGAACACCTTGCGCCTGGCCGATTATTTCGACGGCGTGATCTGCATCGAAGACATGCACATGTTCGGCAAGCTGCGGCCCAAGCCCGACGCGCGCATGTTCAAACGTGTCGCGGCCCGAATCAAGGCGCGCCTGAGCGACTGCGTGCTGGTCGAAGACGTGCTCGAGAACCAGAAGGTCGCGTTCGGCCTTGGCATGCAAACCGCGTGGATGCAGCGCTACCTCGAAGGACGCTACCGCGGCAAGCCGGGTTCGGTGCCCTTCAACAGCGCGGCGCAGTCCGTGAACAGCGGCACTAAACGCCGCGAAGTTGGTGTTCACCCTTGCCGAAGCCCCTCATATGTGTGTGCGAAAATCAAGTCGATACAGAAGTTGCGTTCGCTCTGACGCACGCTGCACATGACCCACACCACCGACCCGACCGCCGCTGACCCGGATGCTTTCGACGCCGCCGCGGCCCCGGCCGATGCGCTCGCCCCGCCCGTGGCCACCGCCGCCGCGCCGGTGCGCAAGCGCCCCAAGCCCGGCGAGCGCCGCGTGCAGATCCTGCACACGCTGGCGAGCATGCTCGAACAACCCGGCGCCGAACGGGTGACCACGGCGGCGCTGGCCGCGAAACTCGATGTTTCCGAAGCGGCGCTCTACCGCCACTTCGCCAGCAAGGCGCAGATGTTCGAAGGCCTGATCGAGTTCATCGAGCAGAGTGTCTTCAGCCTCGTCAACCAGATCAACGAACGCGAGACGAATGCCACCGTGCAGGTGCACAAGATCGTCACGCTGCTGCTGCAGTTCGGCGAGAAGAACCCGGGCATGACCCGCGTGATGGTCGGCGACGCGCTGGTGTTCGAGAACGACCGCCTGCTCACGCGCATGAACCAGTTCTTCGACCGCGTCGAATCGCAGTTGCGCCAGAGTTTGCGCAGTGCGGCCGAAGCGGCCGGTTCGGCCACGCCGACGGTCGACTCCAACGCGCAGGCCTCGATCCTCACCGCCTTCGCGGTCGGGCGGTTGCAGCGTTTCGCCCGCTCCGGCTTCAAGCGCAGCCCGACCGAACACCTCGACGTGGCGCTGCGCCTGATCGTCGGTTGAGTCTGCGCCGGGCGGCGCCTTGATCCCGAACGACACCGCTTTGATCAGCGTCGGCGGTCAGCCTTTGTGGCTGCTGCCGGAGAAGGCCGCCTTCCTTCCGGAAACGTCGACGCTGCTGGTCGCCGACGCGCACATCGGCAAGGGCTTAAGCTTTCGCAAACTTGGCGTGCCGGTGCCGCACGGCACCACGGCGGAAACGCTCGGCGTGTTGAGTGCGCTGGTCGATCGGCTGGGTGCGAAGCGCATCGTGTTTCTCGGCGACTTCCTGCACTCCGCGCGCTCGCACGGGCCGACCACGATGGACACCGTCGCGCGCTGGCGCGGCGCCCATGCCGCGCTCGAACTCACGCTGGTGCGGGGCAACCACGATGACCATGCTGGCGACCCGCCGGCGCACTTGGGCATTCACGCCGTCGACGAGCCGCTGATGCATGGCGAGCTCGCGTTGTGCCACCACCCGATCGCGCACCCACCGGCGTACGTGCTTGCCGGGCACCTGCATCCCGGCGTGAGCCTCGGCGGTCGCGCCAATGACCACCTGCGCTTGCCGTGTTTCTGGTTCGGCGCGAATCTGGGCGTGCTGCCGGCCTTCGGCGCATTCACCGGCTTGCACACGATCCGGGCCGCGGCCGACGACCGTGTTTTCGCGGCAAGCGACGGGCGGGTGATCGAGCTCGGTGCGACCAAGCCCTGACACGCGCCGCCGCTACACTGCCGCCTCTGCTGCTTGCCTCGCGCGTTTCATGTCCACGCCCACCGATTCCCTGATGAGACTCGTCGACCGCGCCGAAGCGTTGCTGGCGCGCCTCGAAGCCGTGTTGCCACACTCGCTCACGGCGCCCGATTGGAGCGCGTCGATCGCATTCCGCTACCGCAAGCGTGGCGGTTCGGGCCTGATCGAGCCGGTGCGTCACGTGGCGCCGATCCGGCTCGATGCGCTGGTCGAAGTCGGTCCGCAGAAAGAGCGCCTGCTGCGCAACACCGAGCAGTTCGTCGCCGGCTTCGGTGCCAACAACGTGTTGCTGACCGGCGCGCGCGGCACCGGCAAGAGTTCGCTGATCAAGGCCTGCCTGAACGA
>JANYFX010000067.1 GCA_025359585.1 Rhizobacter sp.
TCACCGGCCGCTTCGGCCTGGGCGAGGGTGCCGAAGGCGTGGCCGCCAAGTTCAAGGTGCCATTGAAAGTCGGCGGCGATTTGTTCACCGCCGTCTGCGTGAAAGGCGCCGACACGCTCATCACCGATGCCACCGTCGCGCCGATCGCGGCACGGCTGCCGGCCTGGTACCGAGAAAACGTCAACGCACCGGCCTTCCTGCTCTTGCCGATGCAGATGAAAGGCGCGCCGTTCGCGCTGATCTACGCCGACAAGGCGGTGCCGGGTGGCATCGAGCTGGGGGAGAAGGAGTTGTCTCTGTTGCGCACCTTGCGCAACCAGGCTGTGATGGCGTTCAAGCAGGCGGCTTGAAGCAAGCGGCTTGAAGCAAGAAGAGGGGGTTGACGAGCCTGACCCCGGCACTGGTCACAACGGTTGGGGCTGCTTCGTTCCCGACCTGACCCGGTTGGCCGCGCTTCCATGCGGGGAGGCCCGTCACTGGCCATTCTAGGCGAGTGCGCAGTCAGCCCGCGCGCAGGGTCTTCTTCAGAGCTGGCTTTCGGGAATGAACCACGACAGCAGCATCAGCCGCAGGCGCTGCAACAGGCTGGTGTCGGGGTCGACGTCGAGTTCTTCGTTGGTGTCGGCGTCGGCGGCGGTCCAGCGCACGCCGGCACCGTCGGGCCGCAGCTTCACCTGGTAGACGCCGGCGAGTTCGTCGACGCGGAAGGCGCTGAGGATCATGTTGGCCAGCGCCGGGCTGCGCACCATCATGCCGATCTCGGTGTTGATCTTGTCGGAGCGCGGGTCGAGGTTCATCGAGCCGACGAGCACGGTCTTGCGGTCGAGAAACCCCATCTTCGCGTGCAACCGGCCGGTCGACGAGCCGAGCAGTCCACGCAGCGAGCGGTCGAGCTTCAAGCGTCTCGAGCTCAGCTCGTACAGGTCCACGCCCAGCTTCAGCAGTTCGGTCTGGTGGCGCTCCAGGCCGATGCTCACCAGCGGCTCGTCGCTGGCCGCGAGCGAGTTCGTGACGACACGCACCTCGACACCGGCAGCGCGCAGGCCCTTGATGCGGTCGAGTGCCTCGGTGCCGGGAATGAAGTAGGGCGAGAACAGCAGCACCTCGCTGTGGGCGTCGCCCAGCAGCTGCAGGAAGCGGTGCGTGACCGTGTCGTTGACCGGGATGCTGTAGTTCTGTGGCTCGATCTTCAGCGGCGAGTCGGCAAACGCGGAAGCCTCGGCGTCGATCCAGTGAAAGCGCCGCTGCGTCAGTGCGGCGCTGAAGGGCGCTGCGCCGAACAGGTCGGGCACGCCGGGCACCGGCTCGGGCAGGTCGGACGCCGTGTTGCGCTCGAACGCCGTTCTCAGTTCGTCGGCCGAGGCCGGTGGCGGGCCCGAAGCGCGCACGATGTCGAGCGCCGGATAGACCTGCGTGCTGTTCCAGTACAGGTCGAACCAGTGGTTCAGCTGCGGCAGCACCGCGCCGGTGACGAGCAGGTCGAAGTCGATGAAGTTGCCCTGCTTGCCACGCAGAAAGTATTCGTCGGCGAGGTTGCGCCCGCCGACCAGTGCGACCACACCGTCGGCGATGAAGAGCTTGTTGTGCATGCGGTGATTCAGCCGCTTGAAGCCGCTCGCCAGCGCGAGCAGGCGGCGCATTGACGAATCACGCGCCGTGATGAACGGGTTGAAGAGCCGCACTTCCACGTTCGGGTGTGCGGCCAGGCCGAGCAGCAGGCGGTCCATGTCGACGGTGTAGAGGTCGTCGACCAGCACCCGCACGCGCACGCCGCGTTGGGCCGCGTCACGCAGTGCGCGCAGCAGCATGCGGCCGGTCGAGTCGTCGGCGATCAGGTAGGTCTGCAGGTCGATCGATCGGGTGGCGTTCGCGATCATCGCGAGCCGCGCGTCGAGCGCGAAGCTGGCCTGCGGGATCGGCCACACGCCGCTCATGTCGGCGGCCAGGCCGGAGTCGCGCGCGATCGTGACGAGCGGTGCGTCGGCCGCGCCCACGAGCACCGTCGATACCTTGCGCTCGACCTGCGGCAGCACACCGGCACAGCCGGCGAGCGCGGCGATCAACAGGGCGCCGATCAGCCTGCGCAGCATCGGCACGGGGTCAGCGGAGTTGCAGGTCGTCGCTGCCGAAGCGCAGGTTCAGCGGTTCGATCACGAGCTGCTTCGGGCCGGTGCGCACTTCACCGGCGACCCAGGCCTTGATGCCTTGCGCTTGCGCCACGTCGACCGTGCGTTGTGCATCGGCGGCAGACACGAAGATCGCAAAACCCGCGCCCATGTTGAAGGTGCTGTAGGCCTCGCGGTTGTCCTGGTGCGCGTGTTGCTGGATGAACTTCAATACTGGCGTCACCTCGGGCACGGTGTGTATGTGGTAGCCGTGCTCGGCCGGGTGGCGCAGCAGCTTGCGCCAGCCGT
>JANYFX010000704.1 GCA_025359585.1 Rhizobacter sp.
TGTTGCAGCGCGTTGCTGGTTGGCCGACCTCACGGCCGGCCCGGCGGGCGGTCGATGCCGCAGGCGCCACACCAGCCTCAGCACGATCAAGACACCCAGCACGATGCCGAACGACTTGTGCAGGTTGATCGTGGCGGCGCGTGCCGGCGTGCCCCGCGGGGCGATGTCGTCGAGCAGGAAACCGAAGCCGATCTGCGCCAGAAGTGCCAGACCGATCAGCCAGTGCAGGGCGATGGAGACACGGTCGTAGCGGGTGTTCCTCATGCGCGTATCTGGTGCGTTAGAAGGTGTACGCTGCCGAGATGCCAGCCGTCCAGGTGCGGCCCGGTGCCGGCTCGAAGAAGCGGCTGTTGCCTTCGTTGACGATCACCGAGCCGATGTACCGGCGGTTGAACAGGTTGTCGACCCGCGTGAAGCCGTTCAGTTCCCACGCGCCCATGCGCATGCCGTAGCCGATGTTGGCGCTGGCGATGAAATAACCCGACGCGGCATCGGTGTTGGCGTCGTTGACGTAGACCTTGCTCAGATAACGCCCTTCGACGCCGCCGCGCAGGCCTTGTGCCGGCGCCCAGTTCAGGCCCAGGAACACCGATTGCGCCGCGATGCCGGGGATCTTGTTGTCGGCCGCCACCGTGCCGAACCCCTCGCTGTAGCGCGCGTCGAGCCAGGTCACGGCGGCTTGCGCGCGCAGGTTCTCTGCGAGCGGGGCCGAAGCGCCGAGTTCGATGCCGGTGCGGCGCGTGGCGCCGGCGTTCTGGAAGGTGGCTCGCCCGCCCACGTTGGTCTGCGTGACGATCTCGTTGCGGGTGTGGGTTTCGAACACGGCGGCGGTCAACTCGCCGAGTTCGGCCAGGCGTGCTTTCACGCCGGCCTCGACGCTGTTGCTGCGCGCCGACTGCAGGGCAAAGTTCAGCCCGGTCGCGCCGCCCGGGCGGTAAGCCAGCTCGTTGAGCGTCGGCGTTTCGAAGCCTTGCCCAGCCGTGGCGTACAGGTGCAGCTCGGGGCTCAGCGCATACAACACGCCGACGACCGGCAGTGTCGCCGCGAACGCGGTGCTGCCGCTGTCGTCGGGGTTGGTGCCGACGATGTAGTGGTCGGTGGACGCGAACTTGACCCGACTGTGGCGCAGGCCGGCGTTGACGCTCAGCGCCGGCGTGAGCTGCAGCGCCGCCTGCAGGTACTGGTCGAAGTTCGAGACATCGTTGTTCTCGTCGCGCCGCAGCGCCCCTTCGACACCGAGCGTTCCGCCGACGAAGTTCTGGTAGCCGATGCGGTGCTCGGCCAGGGTGTCGTAGGCCAGGCCGGCAACGAGCGAGACCGGCATCTCGGCGACCGTGTTCTTGAAGGTCCAGCGCAGGTCGGTGCCGCTGTAGTTGCGCGCCAGCGAGATCACGCCGCCGGGGTGCAGCGGGTTGGCCTGCGGACCGACCGGGATCGCCTGGAACTGCTCGGTGCTGCGGTGCCCGCTGTAAACGAGTGCCCGCAGCGAATTGCTCGCGTCGAGGCGGCGCTCGTAGATCAGCCCGCCCTGCAACTGGTCGACGGTCTTGCGCGTGTCGAAGTTGTTCGCGACCGGATCGACGCTGCGCGGGTCGGCTTCGAACTGCGCGCGTGTCAGGCCGAGCGGGTCTTGCGCCTTCGGCAAGGACAGGCTGTTGGCCACGAGCGTGAACTTGCTGTCGTTGTCGGGCGCGAGCGTGAGCTTGACGTTGCCGAGGGTGCGTTCGACCGCGCTGTGCTCGCGGTAGCCGTCGCTGGTGAAGCGGCTCGTGCTGGCCACGTAACCGAAACCACCGGCCGCGCCGGCAACCTTCGCGCTCAGGCGCAGCGCGCCGTCGCTGCCACCCGAAACGCCGAAGGACAGTGTCGGCGCGCCGCTGCCTTCTTCGCTGAAGACCTGGATCACGCCACCCGACGAGTTGCCGTAGAGCGCCGAGAACGGCCCGCGCAGCACCTCGATGCGGTCGGCCGAGCCGAGGTCGACGTTGGTGATCTGGCCTTGCCCGTCGGGCAGCGTGGCGGGAATGCCGTCCACGTACAAACGCACGCCGCGGATGCCGAAGCTGGCGCGCGCGCCGAAGCCGCGCACCGAGATCTGCACGTCTTGCGCGTAGTTCTGCCGGTCGCGCGCGAGCAGGCCCGGCACCGGGCCCAGGCTCTCGGAGAGGTTGACCTGCGCGCGGCCATTGCGAATGCTGTCGCTCCCGATCAGGTCGATCGAAGCCGGCACGTCGAACGGCGGGGTGTCGATGCGCGTGGCGGTCACGACCACCGGTGCGAGTTGCGTGCTGGTCTGGGCCCCCGCCCACAAGGGCAGCAATGCAAGCGACAGGGCGGACAAGGCGAATGTCTTCTGGATCTTCATGGGTTCATTTCGTCGGCCGGGCCGCTGTGTGCACAGGCCCGCAGTGTGCCCGCATGCCTGACCTTAGCGGCGTCGGCCGGGCGCAGAAAGATGGGAGCATCCCTGAGAGCCCGAGGCTTTGAATCCCCGGTACGGCAGGCGCCGCGGCAGCCGCGCGCGCTTGTGCGCGGTGTCGCGTTACGGTACAGGCCTGGCCCAAGCGGCGTGGCAAGCACCACCGATTGAGGCGCCGCACCGGTCCGGCGACCGCGCGGCCCTCAGTCCGCCATGGCCAGCAACATCGACTCGGCCCGGGCGGCGCCGTTCGGCACCCCTGCGAGTGCGAGCAAGGCGCTGCTGTCCAGCCCCGGGTGCTCGGCGCAGGCACGCGTCGCGATCTCGCGAGCCAGCGCCTGCAGTTGCACGGTCGATGCACGAATGCGCGCGCGGAACTGCGCGTCGTCGAGCGTGTCGTTCAGGCTGCGGTTGAGCTCGGCGAACCAGGGCAATGCGGCCTGGTCGAGCATCACGGCGGGGTTGCGCTTTTCGCTGCGTTCCGACCAGGCGCGCAGGAATTCCTGCACCGCTACGTTGAGCTTCTGGCACTGCGCCAACTCGTCTTTCAGGTTCGACAGCGCGGCCAGATCGGTGAGCCGGTTCTGGAAGAAGAACTGCGACAGCACGCCCCAGTAGAAGGTGTAGTCCCAGATCACCTTGACCGGCAGCACTTCGGGGTCGCCGAAGAGGGGGTACTGGTCGGTGTAGAGCGCCAGCGTGCTTTCGTAGAACGAGTGGAACAGCTGGTCGTAGACGTGGGCGTGCGCGCCGAGTTTTTGGCCGGCACGGTCGAGCGCGATC
>JANYFX010000227.1 GCA_025359585.1 Rhizobacter sp.
CAGCTGCTGGGCCTGCACCTTCAGGCTTTCTGCGGCCGCTGCACTCTCTTCGACCAGCGCAGCGTTCTGCTGCGTGGCCTGGTCCATCTGCGTGACCGCCTCGCCCACTTGCGCCACACCCGCGCTCTGCTCGGTGCTGGCGCTGCTGATCTCGCCCATGATGTCGGTCACGCGCTTGATCGCGGTCACGATCTCGGTCATCGTCACGCCCGCTTGGTCGACCAGCGTGGTGCCTTGTTCGACCCGCTCGACGCTGGTGCTGATCAAACCCTTGATCTCCTTGGCCGCTTCGGCGCTGCGCTGCGCCAGGCTGCGTACTTCGCTGGCCACGACCGCGAAGCCGCGGCCCTGTTCACCGGCGCGTGCCGCTTCCACAGCGGCATTCAAGGCCAGGATGTTGGTCTGGAATGCGATGCCGTCGATCACGCCGATGATGTCGCTGATCTTCTTGCTCGCGTCGTTGATGCCTTTCATGGTCTCGACCACCTGGCCGACCACTTCGCCTCCCTTGATCGCCACCGTGCTCGCACCCATCGCCAGTTGGTTGGCCTGCTTGGCGTTGTCGGCGTTCTGCCTCACCGTGGAGCCCAGCTGCTCCATCGACGCCGCCGTCTCTTCCAGCGCGCTCGCCTGCTGCTCGGTGCGTGAAGAAAGATCCTGGTTGCCCGAGGCAATTTCGGCGCTGGCGATCTCGATGTTGGCCGACGAACGCTGCACTTCCACCAAGGCCGAATCCATGCGTGCAAAAGCGCGCTTCAAGGCCTGGGCGCCTGCGCTCTTCACGTCGATGTGGTCCAGCTTCAGCGAGACGCGGCCTTCGGTGTCCACCGCCTGAACCAGCTTTTGCAGTTCGTCGCCCTGCTCTGCCGCCTGGCGCATGCGCACCGCGATGAACACTTCGATCGAACTCTGGATCACGACGTAAGACGCGTGCATCACCACCTTCAGAAAGTCGGGCTCGGGCGTGCAGTACACGCCGACACCGGCAGCCTGCAGGCGGTCGAACACGACATGGTGAACCGCAAAAAAACCGGCCGACAGCAGGATCGGCCGCCAGTCGCGGTACACCAGCAGCAGCGCCAGCGTGACGAACACGCCGAAGTGAAACTCGATGGTTCCGCGGCCGAGGTGAATGTGCAAAGCCACCATCGCCGACAGGCAAACCGCCAGCACGAGGCGCGAGGCCAGCGTGCCACGCACCGCCATGAAGGCCACCGCGCCGACACCGAACAGCAGCCCGGCCGCCGTGATGGCCAGGCCGAGCGCGCCGTAGTACGAGCCGATGGCGACTGCGGCGACAGCGGCCGTTGCCAGTGTGAGCAACAGAATGGCATCGGCGGTCGCGCCGAGCGACGACGAGTGCGGTGCCTGGGTGTGTGCGTGGTTTGACATGGTCGTTTCTTTCGAGGGGGTGGCGCTGCTCGGGCTTCAAACGCCGACGAGGCCCATCTCTTCACTGGCCATCAGGCCTTCGATGTCCATCAGGATCAGCATGCGTTCGCCGACGCTGCCGATGCCGGTGATGAAACTCGCGTCCACCGCCGACGCCATTTCCGGCGCCGGTTTGATCGCGTCCTTGCCCAGCTCCAGCACGTCGGAGACCGAGTCGACCACCGCGCCGACCACGCGGCCCTTGACGTTGAGCACGATCACCACCGTCAGCGCGCTGTACTCGGCCGTTTCGCAGCCCAGCCGCAAACGCAGATCGACGATCGGCACGATCACCCCGCGCAGGTTGACCACGCCCTTGATGAACGCGGGCGCGTTGGCAATGCGCGTCGGCGGCTCGTAGGAGCGGATCTCCTGCACTTTCAGAATGTCGATTCCGTACTCTTCGTCTCCCAGGCGGAAGGTCAGAAATTCACCGCCCATGTGCTGGACGGTGCTGGCAGCTTCGTGGCGCGCCACAACGGCGGCTTCGGTCATCGTGTTCATGCTGGATCCTTGTGTCGAAAAAGTTCTGGAAGTGAATCGAAGCCGGGGCTCAGGCCGCGGGCGCCCACGCCTGCTCGCTGCCGAGATGCGCGAGCCTGAAGTTGCCCACCACCTGGGCGAGCTTGCCGGCCTGGTCTTTCAGGCTTTCGGCGGCGGCAGCGCTCTGTTCCACCAGCGCCGCGTTCTGCTGCGTCATCTGGTCGAGTTGCACCACCGAGGTGTTGACCTGGCCGATGCCGTCGGACTGCTCGGTCGACGCCGCCGTGATCTCGCCGATGATGTTGGAGACCCGCTGCACGCTGCTGACGATCTCGTTCATCGTCTGGCCGGCGTCGGCCACCAGCCGCGAACCCCCTTCGACCTTCTCGACCGAAGCGCCGATCAAGGCCTTGATTTCCTTGGCCGCCTGCGCGCTGCGCTGCGCGAGCGAACGCACTTCGCTTGCCACCACCGCGAAGCCGCGCCCCTGTTCACCGGCGCGTGCTGCTTCCACGGCCGCGTTGAGCGCCAGGATGTTGGTCTGGAACGCGATGCCGTCGATCACGCCGATGATGTCGCCGATCTTTTTCGACGCCACGTTGATCTCGGTCATCGTGCTGACCACCTGGGCCACCACCTTGCCACCGCGCGCCGCGACCTCGGCCGCCGAAGACGCGAGCTGGTTCGCCTGGCGCGCCGAGTCGGCCGATTGTTTGACGGTGCCGGTGAGCTGTTCCATCGACGCCGCCGCCTGCTGCAGGCTCGACGCGGTTTGCTCGGTACGCACGCTCAGGTCGAGGTTGCCGGTTGCGATCTCGGTGCTCGCGGTGCGGATCGATTCCGAAGAGTCGAGCACCGTGCGCATCGAAGCGCCGAGCTGCGCGGCCATGGCGCCGAGTGCACGCACCAGATCGCCGACTTCGTCATGGCGCTCGCTGCGCGCATCGACCGCCAGGTTGCCGGCGGCCACTTCGCCGGCGATCGCGGCGGCGCGCGCCAACTCCGTGGTGAGCTTGCGCTGCATCAGCCACGACAAGGTCACGGCCACACCCGCGCACACCAGACCGAGCGCACCGAGCAACCAGCCGATCCGGCTCGATCGCTGGTTGGCCGCGGCCATGGTTTCGTTCGAGCCGGCCTCGACCCGCTTGACGACCGCGCCCATCGTCGTGGTCAGCGCGGCGAAGGTGGTGTCGGCACCCTGCATCGCGGCGATGCCGGTGTTGGAGTCGACCGAAGCCAGATCGATCGCCGAGTCGGCCTGCGCCAGGTATTTGTCGATCTGCTTGCCGAGCGTGTTCACACCTTCGAGCAAGGCCGCGTCATCGGCGTGCGACTCGCCGATGACGGCGGCCACGCGCTTCACGCCAGCGAGCTGGCGCGCCAGGTCGGCGCGGTAAGACTTGATCTTCGGCTCGTCGAGCGAGCCGATCAGTGCCACCGTGCGGTACACGCCGGCGTGCCCCTGGGCGATCTGCTCCTGCGCGCCGGCGAGGGTGCGAAAGTCATCGGCCTGGGCCACGAAGGTGGCGTTGTTGGCGCTGGCGGCACGGTGCAGCACCAGCGCATTGATCTGCCCGGCACCGAAGACGACAACGGCCGTCAGCAGCGGGGCAGCGAGCAGTTTCAGAGCCAGTTTCATGCGTTCTTTCGGTCAAGTACGGGTCGGGCGCGGGCCGGCTTATTTGTAGATGCCGCCACACACCGCCGTGTCTTCGAGCTTTTCGCAATACGCACTTTTCGGCTCGATCTTCTTGTTGGTCGGGTTGGTGAATTTGTAGTCCTGCCAGAACGTGCCCTTGGCCTGCGCAAGCTCCACCCGCTCCTTGACGAAGGCCTTGCCGTCCACGTCTTTCAGGTCGATCAGGTTCTTGCCGATCATCTTTTCGTTGGCGCCGTGTGCACGCACCGTGCCGTCCAGGCCGTAGACCACGAGGTACAGGTCACGGTCCTTGAACTGGCCGGTCTTGTTGCTGATCTCGGCGTAGCCCTTGTCCTTGCCCTGCGCCTTGATGAAGGCCACACCCTTCTTGACCATGGCGGTGGCTTCGGCCGGTGAGGCCCCGTCGTTGGCGCAGGCCGCGCCGGCAAAGGCCAGAGACGCGACCAGCGCGGCGAAGGTGAGGGGCGTGTTCATGGAGCAATCCTTGGTGAAGTCGGTGCGCGCAGGTGCGCGGCAGGTTGGTCGGCCACCCTCGTGGCTTGTGCCGGGGCTGACTCTGGTATCGGCCGTTCAGCGCTGCAAATGAAGCCCGGGCCAAGGATTCTTTGCACCAGGGTCTGCGCCTGTGCCGATCCGCACGCCAGACGTGACAACGCCCGGCAGTTCAGAACTGCCGGGCGCTGCGGGCGAGCGG
>JANYFX010000302.1 GCA_025359585.1 Rhizobacter sp.
ATGCGCCATCGTCGTCATGCGCGCGATGATGCGGTCGAGCGCGGGCAGCAGCACCTCGGCCCGCGCGGCCTGCAGCATCAGGCCGTGGCTGGTGTTGTTGATGTCTTCGCTGGTGCAGGCGAAGTGCACGAACTCGCCGGCGGCCTTGAGTTCGGCCGTGGTTTCGAAACGGCTCTTGAGCCAGTACTCGACCGCTTTCACGTCGTGGTTGGTGGTGCGCTCGATGTCCTTGATGGCTTGTGCGTCGGCTTCGGAAAAACGCAGCACCAGCCCGCGCAACAAACCGCGCGAGGCTTCGCTGAGCGGCTTGAACTCGGCAAAGCCGGCGTCCGACAACGCGATGAACCACTCGACCTCGACCTGCACCCGCCGGTGCATCAGCCCGAATTCGGACAGCAGCGGGCGCAGGGCCGCCACCTTCGCGGCATAGCGGCCGTCCAGCGGCGAGAGGGCAGACAGGGTGGAGAGGTTCATGGCATTCGCGCAAGGCGCGGCAAAAAGCGGCGGGCAACCGCTGATTGTAGGTTTGGCCGGGCCCGCTTCAGTGCGCTGCAGCGTCGAGAAAGCGTTGCACACGCTCCGCGTCGGCCGGGTGGCTGGCCAGGGCGATGCCGAGGTCGAAGCCCTTGCCTTGCGCGGGCGGCTCGGCGTTCTTCGGGGCGCGCTTCTCGCCGAGCCGCGCGAAGAGCTCCAGCATCACGGCCGGCGAGAGGCCATTGGCGCGCAGGAACACGATCGCATCGTCATCGGCCTCGCGCTCGAAATCGCGCGAGTAGGCGCTTTGCCCGAGCAAGGCCGGTGCGGCGGCGAGCACGCTGCTGAAGTCGCCCCAGGCGATGCTGGCCGCCGCGCCGATCAAGGAAGCCTGGACCAGCATGCGCATGCCGTGGCGGCGCCGCGCATGGCCGAGCTCGTGGCCGAGCACGCCGATCAGCACGTCGTCGCGGCCTTGCAAAAGCTCCAGCATCTCGTCGGTGACGACCACGGTGCCACCCGGCAGTGCGAAGGCATTCGCGCCGAGCTGGGTTCTGGCGTCGGCGGCCGTGCCCAGCTTCGGGCTGGTGTGGAAGCGCAGCTCGTGCGCCACCGGGTTCGGGTCGCGCGCCACGGCACGGGCCAGCGCTTCGCGCAAGGCTTGCTGGCGCGCGGCGGGCACGGTGCTCGGCAGCAGCAGCGCACCGTCGAAAGAGCGCAGCACCGCGTCGCCGACCGTGCGGTCGGCGGCCAGCGGCAAGGCCGCCAGCACCCCGCGCGTGAGCCATGGCACACCCCATTGAAAGCCGGCCGCCGACACGACCAGCAGCAGCAACACCGCCACCAGCGTGCTGCGCCAGCTTTGCTGCGCCTTGACGACGGCCGACTCGTTGATGCCGGCATCGCGCAGCCAGGCGTCCCATGCCGCGGCGTCGAGCGCCTGCACCGACCCGCCATTCGAGAAGTGCGCCACCCGTGCGCCGTGGCGCGTGCGCTCGGGCCACCGCACTTCGGCGAGCGGCAGCTGCAGGCTCAGACCTTCGCCCTCGACGCGCAGTGTTCGGTCGGCGACGTGCAACTGCACGCGCCGCGCGCGCGCCGACACCCCGTCGAAATACTCGGCCGAGAGCGCCTGGTGCGAAGTCACAAACCGATGTCGATGCCGAACAGGTCACCGGCGGCGTCGCCGGCCGCGTCGTCGGCGCGCTCGCGCAGCGAACCCACCAGTTCGTCGGGCGCCTGCCGCGTGACCACGGTGACGGCCTGCAGACGCATGCGTGCCATCGCGACCTTGGCGAATGGCCAGTACAGGCCGAGCGTGACGATCGTCAGCAGCAGGTTCTTCAGCGTGAGCCAGAGCAGCGGCCAGAAGCGCAGATCGCTTTCGAAGCGCACCTGGCTGCTGCCGGTGCGGCCCCACACCAGGTTCTGCATGCGCGAGACCACGTAGGGTTGCACGACGAGGATGACGGCGATGTAGATCACGGTGAGTGCGATCAAGAGTGCGATGACTGCCGCTGCCGCCGCAGCGCCTTTGCCGCGGCCACCTCCCGAGAACAGCGCCAGTGCGCCACCGCCGCCGAAGACAAGCGCGACGACGGCGCCGGCCATCGCCGCCAGCAGGCTCACGCCGATCGTCTTCAGCGCAATGACGTAGAACGAACCGGCGCTGGTGCGCAGCTCGGTCTGCACCTGGCCGAGCGCGTAGTGGCCGTGCTGATACTTCTTCAGCATCCACAGGAACAGCGGCACGAGCAGCATCGCGGCCCCGGCCACCGCCAGCAGGATCAGGCCACCGGTCGCGGCTTCGTCGCTGCCGGGGGCCGCGTCTTCCGGCGGGCCTGTGAACAGCGTGGCCGTCAGCAGCATCAAGCCGGGAATGAACAGCGGCAGCATCGCGCGGTAAGCGCCGGCCATGTCGCCGTTGAAACGAAAGCGCAGGCCGCGCCAGCTCGTGTTGGCCATGCGGAACTGCTGCGACGCACGAAACAGCGCCGGCCAGAGCGCTGCCACGATCACGAGGGCGATCAGGCCCGAGATCGGCGAGACCTTGCTCGCCAGCCCGTATAACAGCGCCATCGCGCCCACCAGCAGAAAGCCGCGCAGCATGCGCCTGGGTTCGCCATGGAAGTCGAACGCGTAATCGCCCACCGAGGTGTTGCCGTAGAAGTAGCGCAGGCGCCGAACCTTGGCCCAGGGAAAGTACAGGCCCAGCGTGACGAGCGTGAGCAGCAGGTTGACGATCCAGATCCTGAAGTACTCGCTGCCCGAGCCGCTGAACGTGATCGGCAGCCGGTGGCGCACGGGCTCGGCGCGGCCGAAGGGGCGGCTCGCGGGGGAGCTCGGCAGCGGCGGCGCGATCGGCCCCGGAATCGTGTTGTTCATTCGAGTGGCTCCCTGTCTTGTTTGTAATGGGGCGCAATCTAGCACCGTGCAGCGTGCAGGGCAGACCCCGTTGCGCCCGAGGAACGCCTCTTGCTTAATCAACAGCTGCGCCGACGAGCGCATTCCCCAACCCTTCGAGGAGATGATTCATGCAGAGTTTTCGCCGCCATGCCCTGGGTGCCTTCGTGGCAGCCGCCCTGCTCGCCGGTGTCAGTTCGAGCGCTCTGGCGCAGGTCAAGCTGAAGGTCGCCGCGATCTACACCGTGCCGGTCGAGCAGCAGTGGGTGAGCCGCATCGACAAGGCGCTGAAGGCGGCCGTGGCGCGCGGCGAGATCGAATACGTGTTCAGCGAGAACGTCACCAACGCCGACTACGAGCGTGTGATGCGCGGCTACGCCGAAGCCGGCAACACGCTGATCGTCGGCGAGGCCTTCGCGGTCGAGGCGGCGGCGCGCAAGGTCGCGAAGGACTACCCGAAGGTGAGCTTCCTGCTCGGCTCCAGCCTGAAGCCGCAGGCGCCGAACTTCGGCGTGTTCGACAACTTCATCCAGGAGCCGGCCTACCTCAGCGGCATGATCGCCGGCGGCATGAGCAAGAGCAACAAGATCGGCATGGTCGGCGGCTACCCGATCCCCGAAGTGAACCGGCTGATGAACGCCTTCATGGCCGGCGCGAAAGAGACCAACCCCAAGGTCGAGTTCATGGTCAG
>JANYFX010000381.1 GCA_025359585.1 Rhizobacter sp.
CTTCCTGGGTGTAGGCGAACGACTGCTGCCGGTCGAGGAGCGACACGGAAGAGCGCTCGGGCTGCTGGCGGTCGGTCTCGACATCGTCCAAGCGAATCCTGATGCGTTCGATCCACTCGCGATAGGGCTTCGCGGCGGCGAGCGTGTCCTTCAGCTCCTTGTCGTCGATGATGCGGCCCTTTTCCAGGTCGACGAGGAACATCTTGCCCGGCTGCAGGCGCCACTTCTTGACGATCTTCTCCTCGGGTATCGGCAGGCAGCCGCACTCCGACCCCATGATGACGAGGTCGTCATCGGTGACGATGTAACGCGCGGGGCGCAGGCCGTTGCGGTCGAGCGTGGCGCCGATCTGCCGGCCGTCGGTGAAGACCATCGCGGCGGGGCCGTCCCACGGCTCCATCATCGCGGCGTGGTACTCGTAGAACGCGCGGCGGCGCTCGTCCATCGTGGCGTGCTGTTCCCAGGCTTCGGGGATCATCATCATCGCGGCGTGGGCGAGCGAGTAGCCGCTCATCACCAGCAGTTCGAGCGCGTTGTCGAAGGTGGCGGTATCGGATTGGCCTTCGAAGCTGATCGGGTAGAGCTTCTTCAGGTCATCGCCGAGCACGGGCGACTTCATCACGCCTTCACGCGCGCGCATCCAGTTGAAGTTGCCCTTTACGGTGTTGATCTCGCCGTTGTGCGCGACCATGCGGTACGGGTGCGCGAGCGGCCACTCGGGGAAGGTGTTGGTCGAGAATCGCTGATGCACTAACGCCAATGCCGACGTGACGCGCGGGTCCTGCAGGTCCTTGTAGTACTTACCGACCTGGTCGGCGAGCAGCAGGCCCTTGTAGATGATCGTGCGGCAGCTCATGCTGGGCACGTAGTACTCGCGGCTGTGCGTGAGCTTCAGCGCCTGGATCGCACTGGACGCGGTCTTGCGGATCACGTAGAGCTTGCGCTCCAGCGCGTCGGGCACGATCACGTCGGGGCCGCGGCCGATGAAGATCTGCTGGAGGATCGGCTCTTTCAGGCGCACGGTCGGAGACATCGGCATCTCGGCATCGACCGGCACGTCGCGCCAGCCGAGCACGATCTGGCCCTCGGCCTTCACCGCACGTTCGAGTTCCTGCACGCACGCCAGCCTTGACGCGTGTTCCTTCGGCAGGAAGATCATGCCGACGCCGTACTCGCCGGGCGGGGGCAGTTCAATGCCCAGCGCTGCCATCTCGGCGCGGTAGTACTCGTCGGGAATTTGGATCAGGATACCGGCGCCGTCGCCCATCAGCTTGTCGGCCCCGACCGCACCCCGGTGGTCGAGGTTCTCGAGAATCTTCAGGCCCTGCTGAACGATGCTGTGCGCCTTGCGGCCCTTGATGTGGGCCACGAAACCGACGCCGCAGGCATCGTGCTCGTTCGTCGGGTCGTAGAGCCCGCCGCAGGTGGCGATCTCGATCTCGGCGGGTAATGCAGCGGCAACGGAACTGGGAGCGGGTGGGTTCGTGCGCATGGCGTTCTCGCAGGCTGGCTTTCTCGGGGAAAGAAGAATACTGCAGTGCAGCAATGGCATCAATCGCTTTTAAATGGGGTCAGACACCATTAAGTTTGCCACGACGAATCTTTGCTTATTAAATGGGGCCACATTAAATTCCCGCCCGCTGCAGACCTTAGATCGCCTTGCGCGGCCGACCGCGTGTGCCTGCAACAAGGCGCCTCGGGGTGTCCAGAGCGAGGCTAGCAATAAACTCGCCAGGCCCCATCGCCCAGCCCCTCAGGGTGGTGGCCTCAACCCGCGTCAGTTCGCCCTTCGCGAGCGGCGACTCCAGCAACGCGGCGTAAGCCGCCTCGCGCTCGAACGGCGTGTTGCCCAGCAGCCAGTAGCCGGACGCGGGCGGCACGCTGGCCAGCAGCGAATTGCTCCGAACGCCTGCGTGGTGAGCCGCGCTCGACCACGCGAAGTCCACCATCAGGCCAGAAACACCGGATCGGCGCGGCGCTTGTTCGATATAGAGCATGCAAGTCAGCAGATCGGCGGCGCCCCCGACCGGCGCGGCCCGGAAGCGGCTTTGCCACAAAGCACCGCTGCGCCCGTGGCGGCGATTGAAGGCGCCGACATAAAAGCGGGCCAGCGCCTGCATCATGCGGCCCAGGTCTTCCGCCACAGTGGGCGTGGCCAGCAGCTGAACCTCGTCGCCCAGCAAGACACAGGCATGAATCGCCACGTGGTTCTCCGCACCACTGCGCCGCAACGCGTCCAGAAACAGCGTGTGGTCGGCAGCATCGACGAAGGCCTCGCTTCCGGACACGGCGCGCAGGCTCACATGATGAGCCAGGCCTGCGACGACGAGACGGCTGAGACGGGCCATGCGGAGCAACAGTATGGGCAGGTGCCCGAGGCGGCAACTGTAGCCAAGACGCTGGCGCTCCTGCGCCACGCTGTTCAAATCGCTCAGTAGCTTCGGCCGGAAACCCTGCCCCGGTTGGTCGGCGTGAACATCACTTCGATAGTGATCTGGCTCTTCACCGCCACACCGAGCATCCGGCCCGGAGAGAACTTCGCCTTGCCGAAGGCTTCGAGCGCCGACCGTTCGAACAGGCCGGCGGGGTAGGCACGCACCACCGCCGCGTTGTCGACTCTACCGGCCTCATTGATGAGCAGGCGCAACACTACCGAGCCTTCCTGTTGTTTTGCTTCTTCAGGGTAGGTGGGGTCAACGTCTTCGAGCGGGCGAGGCCCAGGGTCGAGTTGGCCGCCGGCGAAGTAGTCGGGCGCAGGCGGAAGCCCGGGTTCGGGCAATGGCGCGAGCAATCTGGCAACTGCCGTCGGCGGCGACTTCGCAACCACACCCGACGCCATCACAGAAGGCGCCGAAACGACCTCGACTCCTCGGCCTCGGGTGGCCTGTGCACCGACCGGCGGGGGCAACGCCTCGGGCGCCACCGGGAGCGGGGCAGCGCTGCTGGCCGTGCTCACCGTTTCCCGGGTGAGCATGCGCACGATCATCGCCGGCGCGGCTTCCTGCACCGCGCTGCCGATCAGCATCGGGCGACTTGGCGCCAACAGCAACGCATGCAAGCCCAGCGCGAGAACACCTGCCACCAACACCCGCAACCGCCCCGCGCCCTGAGGCGCGAGGCCGGCGCCCCAAGCCAGCGGCGATGCAGTCGTCGGGTTGGTCACCTCACTCGGCGCTTACTGAGCGATCTCGCGCCAGCTGATGCGGTTACCACGGGCCTCGGACGGGCCGACCGGGAGCGGAGCAGCGGTGGTGTTTCCGTCGCTGGTGCGGACTTCGGTCTTGCGCGTTTTGTCCGGCAACTGGGTAGGCGATGCATCAACGATCAGTCCGCCGTCGAACTTGACCGACACGCTGCTGTTCGGGCTCGTCGATACAGCGAGGCCCGTGCTGTAGTTCAGGAAATTGAGCCAGCCGTAACCCCCCGAACTGCAGGCCGTGCTCTGCGGCACATTGCTGGCAACGATCAGGGTGCCGAGCACCAGCTCCATCTTGACGTTGACGCGCTCGCCCGAGTCGGGAAGGTTGACCACCCAGCCAGACGACGTGCCGCACTGCGCCGTGGTTCCGGTGCATGCGATGGTCCGGTACGCTGACGGGCCGGAACCCACCTGGCTCATCGCGAGCGGCCTCAGCACGGAACGCAGATTCGCATAGCCGGGGTTGCCCGTCATTGGATCGACGATCCCGTAGACGGACTGCACTTGAAGATCGGCGACGTCAGAGGCTCCCAAGAGGCGCCCGGTGGCAATGAAGACCATCGGCTTGCCACCCGTTTCTGCCAGCTCCGGACGCACGGTGATCGGCTCGACGTTGCCCGCCGGGTCCTTGGTCGTCCCGATCAGCGACGCTTCGAGTCCACTCGGTGCGATGTTGTTGTTGACATCGAAGCGCCACACGTTGCCCAGCATATCGCCGCCATAAACACGCAGCGTGGTGTTGTTGACGTTCGTGTTGTCGACGAAGTTGTTGATCTGACCCAAGCCGCTCGGCGTGGTGGCGTCGCCGACACCGGTCGAGAGCTTGCTGATGATCTGGCCTGTGACCGCGTCGAGCACGTAGAGATAGCCCACACCGTCACCCGCCACCGCAGGCGCGCTGATGTTGTTGTAGCCCGAGGTGAACATCACCACCCACTTGCCGTTCGTGAGCTTGCTGATCACGGGCCGACCGAAGGTGTAGCCGAGGTGGCAGTCGGAGCCCGCCGTTGCCGGGGTCCCGTCGTAGCAGGTGCTGCTCCACTTGAATTCCCACAGGCCCTTGGGCGCAATCGGGTTGGTCACGTCGAGCGCGTAGTAGCCCTTGCCACCGGCGTTCAGGCCGCCGACCAGCACCGTCCTCCACGACCCTGCGCCGGTGTCGAAGACATCACCCGCTGTCGGCGTGCCGTCGACCGAGTACTGGTGCGTGTTCTTGTAGTTCGCGTCTGCCAGCTTGTACAGGTTGGGCAACACGGCGCTGGGAATGATGGCCCAGGCTTCCTTGCCGCCGTTGAGGTCGGCGACGGTGGTGCCGGCGTAGAACGCATGCAACATGCCGTCGTTCGCCGCTGAATACACCATCGGCGTGCGGCCGGCATTGGCGGCCTTGAAGGCCTGGTAGCCAGGGTCGCCGTAGTCGGCGAACGGCGCTTTCACGTAGACCGGCTGTGCATTGACGATGTCACCCAGCACATGTTCACGAGCACGGTACAGCTTGCCCGCAACACCCGTCTCGAAGTCTTCGTTGCCCCGCTGGCCACGCAGAAAGTTGACCAGGTTGGCACCGGAAGCGGCGCTGCGCTGGTCGACCGTGGAACCGGAACCATCGGTCATGCTCGGGTACTGGCTCAACACCGTGATGTTGGTGCCCTGGAAGTAGCCACGCTCGGTCGAGTTCAGGCCGGTGTCGGCGCCGCCGGTCGGCGCCATGCCAGCGTCGCAGGCCTGGGTGTTCCAGCTGAAGTTCACCTTGTTGTCGGTCGCACCGGCGCGCAGCAGGTAGATCTTCCGGTTGTCGCACTGTGCCCCTGTCACCGCATCGAGCTTCGCCTGCGCTGACCACACCGGCGCCCCCGGCACGACCGCACCGGTCACCGGGTCGATCGACGTGGTTCCGATGGTGCCGGTGACGAGGTCGATCAGTTCGGCCCGCAAATCGCCGGTCCATTTCGAGGTGACATAGTCCGCGACGAACGCGAAGTTGTCTCCAGCGACCGGCTGCAAGCTGGACGCGCTGGCGCCCGAACCTGCCGCCAAGCGTGCCGTGATGCCGGCCAGTGCGCCGCTCAGACCAGCGATCACCGATGTCGGGTTGCCGGCACTGAAGTACTGACCGCGGCCGTTGACGGCGGTGTGCCAGTAGTCGTCGATCGAGCGCGCGTTGTTCCAGTTGTCCTGGTTGCTGTAGTCGATCGCCGGATCGGGCCAGATCGGCCAGCCCTTGGCGCCGGTACGGATGTCGGCGAAGTCGCCGGTCGTTGCCGCCGAGCTGCGGTAATCAGACCGGTAGTTCAGGGTGCCCGAGACGCCGAGCGCGATCGTGAACGTGGTCATGTGCTGCCACGTGGCGCGGTCGTCTTCCGGCCCGCCACCGATCGCGGGCACGCTGCCCGGCCCGGTGTTGGGCCAGGTGGCGCCCGGCCTCAGGTCGGTCACGTAGTAGTACTGCGCCACGTCGGCCAGCGAGTTGGTGCTGCCGCCGACCACCGACACACTGGTCACGCAGGGCCAGCCGGTCGTGCAAGACGCTGCCGACGCCGTCGCCAAGGGTGGCTCGGCTGGAGCCGGACGATAAGGGTTGGGAACCGGCAACGCGGGAGGCGTGGCCAGACCAGTGACATAACAGACGTTGTCGGTCTCTTGCGCAGTCAGCGTGGACGTCGGCCCCGCTGACGGCGAACCGATCGGAGTGCTGCCGCTGAAGTTCTGCAGGACGCTTGTGATGGTCGAGTCATACACACGCTTCAGGCCGGGCGCAGGCCCGGTTGCACAGGACGTGGTGATGTAGTTGGGGGCACCGGTATTGCCGTTGGTGCAGGCCAGCACGGGCGTCGGGCCGGTACCGGGGCCATCGGTGCAAGCCGTGTTGATGTAAGCGGGGCCGGGGCCGACGCCCGGGGTGCAGGTCGCGACCGGAGTGGCTGGCGTGCCGGGCACTTCAACGCAGGTCGTGTTGAGGTAGTTCGGAGCGCCGGTGGTCGTAAAGCCGGGCGTGCACGAAGCCACGAACGCCGCCGGCACCGTGGTGGTGTTGCAGGTGGTGTCGACGTAGCTGTTGGCTGCGGTCGCCGGGTCGACGACGCAGGCTGCCGGGCTTGCCCGGTAGACGTTGGTCGTCGTGAGCGCACAGGTGGTCTGGATGAAGTTGGGCGACGGGCCGGTCGTGGTGCCCGGGGTGCATGTGGCCACACCGACGGCCGCAGTCGTCACGGGCGTCGGGCAGGTGGTCACCAGGAAGCTCGGCGATGCCGCCGTGCCCGCCGTGCAACTCGCCACCGGCACGTTGGAGGTGAGGTTGTTCTGCGTGCAGGTGGTGTAGACAAAGCTGCCATTGACCGAAACGCCCGGCGTGCAGGCCGGCGCGTTCACTGTCGGCGTGGTCACCGTGGTGCAGCCGATGGTCGTGTACTGGTTGCCGGGCGCTGCCGTCTGATTGGTACACACCGGCGTGGCCGCCACCGGCACCGTGTTGTTGTTGTAGGTACAGGTCGAGGTGAGGTAGTTCGGCGCAGGCCCGGTCGTTGTGCCCGGAACGCAGGTGAGCACACCGACCGCGGGCGTGACGACAGGCGTGCAGACCGTGACGACGTAGTTCGGCGGCCCGCTGTTGCCGGGCACGCAGGCGGCCACCGGCACGGCTGGCGTGGTGACCTGGGTGCAGGTCGTGTAGACCCAGTTCGGCGCGCCGTTGTTCGTGGTGCCCAGCGTGCACGAGGCGACCGGCGTCGGTGGTGTCGTGAAGGTGTTGCAATCGATTCGAACGTAGCTGTTGAGCGAGGTCGGC
>JANYFX010000398.1 GCA_025359585.1 Rhizobacter sp.
GACGCCCAAGCGGCCGGTCAACCATTCGCCGAGCAACCAGAGCGCCGGGCCCGAACACAGCGCGAACGACGCCGCGCGGATCGCGCCGAAGTGATGCGCGGCCAGCCACGCGAGGTTGCGCTGCGGCGGGTTCATCAGAAGTGCTGCTGCAGGTCCATCCCGGCGTACAGCGACGCCACCTGATCGGCGTAGCCGTTGAACGGCAGGGTGGCGCGCTTGGCCACCTCGCCGATGCGCACCTCGCGCTTCTGGGTCCAGCGCGGGTGCGGAACCTCGGGGTTCACGTTGCCGTAGAAACCGTACTCCGAAGGCGCGGCGTTCATCCACGAGCTCACGGGCGCAGTCTCCAGCAGGCGAATGCGCGCGATCGCCTTGATGCTCTTGAATCCGTATTTCCAAGGCACGGCCAGTCGCAGCGGCGCGCCGTTCTGGTTCGGCAGCGGCTGGCCGTACAGGCCCGTCACGACCAGCGCCAGCGGGTGCATGGCCTCGTCGATGCGCAGGCCTTCAGTGTAGGGCCAGCGCAGCGTCGCCAGGCGCTGACCGATCATCTCGGCAGGCCGCAACACCGAGGTGAACTCGACGTACTTCGCGCGGCTGTTCGGGCGGCTTTCCTTCAGCAGCTCCGCGAGCGCGAAGCCGCGCCACGGCACCACCATCGACCAGCCCTCGACGCAGCGCAGGCGGTAGACACGGTCTTCCTGCGCGAAGCGCCTGTGCAGCTCGTCGATCGCCCAGCTGCGCGGGCGCTCGACCTCACCTTCGACCACGAGCGTCCAGGGCGCGGGCTTGAAGTCTTCCGCGAGCTTCCAGACCACTTCCTTGTTGCTCGAGAACTCGTAGTAGTTGTTGTAGCGGCCGATCTGCTCCAGCGTGTTCGGCCGCTCGGTCTCGGCGCCCGCCGCCGGGCCGTGCAGGCCGAGGCCGGCCACCGCACCGGCCACCGCACCGGCGGCGGCACCGAGCAGGCTGCGCCGCTCCTGCCAGACCCGTTCGGGCGTGACCTCGCTCGGACGGATCAGCATCTCGGGTCAGCGCGGCAGCAGCGGCAGCACGAAGGCCTGGGGCGGGCTCGACAGCGCGTTCATGAAGGCCACGAGCTGACCGACCTCTTCCTTAGTGAGCTTGAGTTCCTTCACGCTCTTCGACAGGTTGGTCTTCACCAGCCCGCCCTTGCTGTAGAACTCCACCAGCTCTTCCAGCGTCTTCGCCGACCCGTCGTGAAAGTACGGCGCGGTGTTGGCCGCTTCGCGCACCGTCGGGGTCTTGAACGCACCCTTCAGGCTCGCGATCGGGCGCTGCGCGTAGCGGCCCATGTCGGGGTTCTCCTTGCCGAACGAGGCCAGGCCGAGGTTGTGAAAACCGTTGTCGGTGAAGTTCGGCCCCGAGTGGCAGGCCGAGCAGTTGGCCTTGGCCGGGTCGATGAACAAGGCGAAGCCCTTGACCTGCTCGGCCGACATCGCGTCCTTCTTGCCCGCGACCCACTGGTCGAACGGCGCGCTGTTGCTGACGACCGTGCGCTCGAAGCTGGCGATGGCCTTGGAGACCGTGTCGGCGTCGATCGGCTTGCCCGGGTAGGCACGCTGGAACTCGGCGCGGTAGCCGTCGTGGCCGTTGAGCCACTTGAACAGCTTTTGCGTGTCCATGTTCATCTCGACGCTGGCTTCCATCGGGCCCATGGCCTGGTCTTCCAGGCTCTTCTTGCGGCCGTCCCACATCTGGATATTGTTGTAGCCGGTGTTGATGACGGTGGGGCTGGCGCGGTCGAGCACCATGCTCTTCACGCCTTTGCCGGTGGGCAAGCCGTCGGACCAGCCGAGCAGCGGGTTGTGACATGAAGCACAACTCATGTTGCCGTCGCCCGAGAGGCGCGGGTCGAAGAACAATTTCTTGCCGAGTTCGACACGCACCGCCGTCGGTTCGTTGTCTTCGGGAAACGGCGGCGCGGCCGGCAAGCGCCACTTCTGCAGGCTGGCGTGGCCGGCCTCCAGGGTGACGACGTGCCCGTCGGTGTCGGTCACGGTGGTGGCGGCATGCGCGCCGCAGCAGGCCAGCAAAGCGGCGATGGCAAGGGTCAGTCTTTTCATGGGTTGTCCTCGAAAGATGGGATCGCATCGGCAGGCTGAGGCCAAGGCGGCAAGGTTATTTCGTCAAACAGGCCGCGTTATTGAGATCAATTTTCGCGAGCGACTGCCGATAAGCACGAACAGACTGGCGCCTTGCGAAGCTCGCGCGCTGCTCGCCTTGCATGAACCGACCCCGATGAACCTTCAACCCCTGCACGGAACCGACCCCATGAAAATGCTGACCGACCCTTCCTGCCGAGCCGTGGCCTTGTCCTGTGTTGCGCTCGCCATTGCCGGCGCCGCGTGGGCGAGCCAGGAGCACGTGGTGGCACAGAAGAACAAGTCGTTCTCGACCAAGAAGATGACGATCAAGGTCGGCGACAGCGTGAAATTCGTCAACGAAGACAGCTTCGCGCACAACGTGTTCTCGCTGTCGGTGGCCAAGAGCTTCGACCTGGGATCCTTCGGCAACGGCGGCTCCAAGAGCGTGACTTTCGACAAGCCCGGCAAGATCGAAGTCGAATGCGCCGTGCACCCCGACATGCGGCTCGACATCGAGGTCACGCCGTGATGCCGGGGCTGACGCGCTGGCTTCGCACTGGCATGCTGCTCGCGGCCTGGGCGGTGTGCGGGTCGACGCTCGCGCAGTCTTCACCGAACGTTCCGCAGGGCGCGATGCTGCCCAAGGACAGTGTCGACGCCGCCACCTTTCGCGGCGGCCTGGTGTACGCCAACTACTGCGTGACCTGCCACGGCATCAACGCCGACGGCAACGGCCGCGCGGCGCGCCTGTACAACCCGAAGCCGGCCAACCTGCGCATGAGCGACAAGAACGACGCCTACCTCGGCTTGATGATCCGCAAGGGCGGCGCCGCACTCGGCCGCTCGGAATTCATGCCGACCTGGGAAGCCGAGTTGACGAACGAGCAGATCACCGACCTGGTGGCCTACCTGCGCTCGATCAACGCCACGAAACGCTGAACCCGAGGCGGCCATGGCCATGTCATCCGATGTCGTATTGATGAACAAGCCTGAAGAAAGCCCGCAGCGCGCCACGCGCGCGCGCGCGCTTGCCGAGCTGTTCCGTTACCACGGCTTCTGGTCGGTGGGCGTGCGGATGTTCCGCAACATGACGTTCATGAGCAAGGCCGCGATCATCTCGACGGTCTTCCTGCTCGTGGTCGCGCAGCTGACCTTCATCTTCGTGCGTGCCAGCAACCAGGTCATTCACAGCTCGGAGCGCGAACTGCTCGGCGTGGCCCAGGTGCGAGAACTGACCACGCTGCTCGACCAGGCACAGGGCCTGCGCCGAACGCTGCTGGCCGCAAACGGCAAGCACGACGCGGCACTCGTCGAACAACTCGGCCGCGTGGACAAGCAGCTCGGCAGCATCGAGACTTCGTTCGCCGCAGACGCGGATCTCGCCGAGGCAGCCAAGTTCGCTCGCGACGCCTTCACCCCGCTCAAGAAGCCGATCGAAGACCGCGAAGACGCGTTTTCGCGCGCCGACGAATTCGTGCAGCAGCTGCTGCGGCTGACCGCCTCCGCGGCCGACGTTTCGTCGCTCGCGCAAGACCCGGGCGCCGACAGCTACCACCTGATGCTCGCCTCGACGCAAGAGACGCTGCAAGCGCTGCGCATGATCGGCCGCCTGCGCGACCTGGGCAGCGACGCGCTCGCGGCCGGGGCGGCGAGCCCGTTCGAGCGCCGCATCCTGCAAGGCGACAGCTACGTGATGTATTCACAACTGGAGCTGCTGTTCGCACGTTACGAGCGGGTCGCCAAGGCCAACCCGGGCCTGGCCGAGTCGCTCGCTTTCCAGGAAGCCTTCAAGCCCGTCAACAGCTTCATGCGCGCGCTCCGCAAGGGCCCGCTGGCCGAAAAGGCAAGCGGTGATGCACCGGCCTTCGCGGCCGCCGGCGATGCGGCGATGGCCTCGGTGCAAGGCCTGACCGACCGCTCGCACACCGCCCTGGCGGCGCTGATCGAAGCGCGCATGGCGGCGCTGCGCCAGGCGCGCAACCTGCAACTCGGGCTGGCGCTCGCCGGCCTGCTGATCGCGGGTTATTTCTTCCATTGTTTCTACCTCGTCACCCGCGGCGGCATGCGCGAAGTGACACGCCACATCGACGCGATGGCCGGCGGCGATTTGTCGACCTCGCCGCGCCCCTGGGGCCGCGACGAAGCCGCCGCACTGATGCTGTCGATCTGCGCGATGCAGGACTCGCTGCGCCAGCTGATCGGGCAGGTGCGCGGCTGCGCCGAAGTGATCGTGACCGCCAGCAGCGAGGTCTCGGCCGGAGCCGAAGACCTGTCGGCGCGCACCGAAAAGGCGTCGAGCAGCCTGCAGCAAACGGCCTCGGCGATGGAACAGATCTCGGCCACGGTGAAACACACCGCCAGCAAGTCCGACGAGTCGGCCGCGCTCGGCCAGCAGAACGCCCACGTCGCGGGCCGCGGCGGCG
>JANYFX010000401.1 GCA_025359585.1 Rhizobacter sp.
CGATCTTCATGGGAACCTTGAGTGGAATGGGCGCTGCGCGCGGACAGTGCCCGGGGGTGGGTCGATTCAGGCGGGGGTGGGCGCGAGGCGGAAGTCGAAGCTCGCCGAGTGATACGGCTTCTTCATCTCGCGCCCATCGACCGCCTTGCCCGGTGGGTGCGCGTCGAAGTCGACCACCAGGCTGTCGCGTTTGCCGAACACCGCGTCTTCGTGCAGGAACGGGCTGTTGCCGACGAACACGTGGGTCGTCAGCATCACGTGGCCGGGGGCAGACACCTGCATGTGGATGTGCCCCGGGCGGTTGATGCTCCGTGCGGTGGCCCGCATCATCGCGCCGACCGGGCCGTCGTCGGGAATCGGGTAGTAGGTCGGGCGGATCGACCAGAACCAGTAGCGGCCTTCGGCATCGGTGCGGAAGCGGCCGCGCGCGCGCATCGTCGGCGTGTCGGAGAGCTGCACGTCGTACTTGCCGTCGCCGTCGCCCGACCACACGTCGAGCAACGCGCCGGCGAGCGGCTTGCCGTCGAGATCGGTCACGCGGCCCATGTAGAAGGCCGGCTCGCCGGGGATGCCTTCGGCGATGTCGGAACCCAATGGCATGTCGGGGGCGCCTGGCCAGTAGAACGGGCCTTCGACGGTGGCCTCGGTCGCTTCGGTCGCTCCCTTCGCGTTGCCGCTGGCGCGCGCCTGCGCCAGCGAGACGACCATCATCGACAGCCCCAGCGTGTCGGAGAGCAGGATGAACTCGGGCCGCCGCTCGGTCGAGATCTGGCCGGTCGCGTCGAGAAACTTGGTGCCGGCCAGCCATTCCTCGGAGGTCAGGTCGACCTCGCGCGCGAACGCGTGAACGTGCTTGACGAGCGCGGTCATCAGCTGGCGCAGCCGCGGATCGGGTGTGCCGGCGAACGCAGCGAGCACGTCCTGCGTGAGCTTTTCCTGGTTGTACTCGGACATCCCTGCGTCTCCTTGCGTCGTGATGAACGCGCCGCTTCAGCGTTCGTAGATGTTGACCGCGCCGGTGTTGTGCACGATGCGGCCACCCACGATGGTCAGCACCGAGCCCAGGCGCTTCAGCGATTCTTCGGGCACGCTGAAGTAGTCGGCGTTGAGCACCGTCAGGTCGGCGAGCTTGCCCTTTTCGATGCTGCCGATCTTGTCTTCTTCCTTGCTGAACCAGCCGTTCTCTGCGGTATACAGCTTCATCGCCTCCTGGCGTGTCAGGGTCTGCCCGGCGTTGATCAGCACGCCCGAGCTGTTCTTGCCGGTGGTCATGTAGTACAGCATCAGCCACGGGTTCAGCGTCGAGATCTGCGCCGAGTCGGAACCCGCGCCGACCTTCACGCCGCTGTCGAGGATGGTGCGGTACGGCGGCCCGGCGCTCGTCGGCGTGCCGGCCAGGTAGCGAAAGCCGTGCAGCGCCAGACCGGCGCCGAGCTTCTTCAGGCGCTCGATGTTGGCCGGCGTGATCGTCAGCGCGTGCGCGATCGACCAGTGCAGCGGCGCGACCGGCACGCTGGTATTGATGTTCTCCCAGGCGTCGATCGCAACGCTGTCTTCGGCCGAGCTGAGCGTGTGCTGCTGGTAGATCCAGCCGCGCTCGGCCGCCTTGCGCACGGCCGCGGGGTAGTTCGCCGGCGGCACGACCTGGCCGAACAGCGGCCAGTTGGTGATGAACTCGCCCAGGCCGCCGATGCGCAGCCAGTCGTTGCCGAAGTCGCGGAACGCGTTCTCGACGCGGCGCGTCAGGATCGGGATGGCCAGCGCGTTGTCCATGCTCAGGAAGAAGATCCGCACACGGGTCTTCATCTCGCCGGCGCGGTGCAACTCGAGCAGCGGGTCGTAGGCGGTGTACGGGTCCCAGCTCGCGGCGCCGTCGAAGACGAACTCGTCTTCGTGGTCGGGTGAGCCGGGGATCAGGAAACCGCCCATGTCGAAGTTCGAGGTGATGCCCAGCGACGCGGCGTAGGTCATCGCGTCCATCGTGCTGCGCTTCTTGTCGGCGAAGGTCTGCACCGAGCGCAGCGCGTTCAGCGCCGCGACCGTCGGCGCGTTGGCGGCGATCGACCCGTCTGCGCCGACCGTGATGCCGCGGCTCGCGAAGAAGATGCGGCCGGCCGAGTTGGTGCTGGCGGGGCCGGTGAACGAGACTTGCAGGTAGACCGGGTTGCCGGGCGCGATCGCGTCGAGCTCGCTCAGGGTGGGCAGTCGCTTCTCGGCGAACTGCGCCGGATTGAAGCCACCGATCGTGGTGATGAAAGCACCGTTCGGCGCCGACCGGATGCGGTTGCGGTAGATCGTGCGGATGTCGTCGAACGAGGCCGCCGACTCGAGTGGCGTGTGGTAACCCGGGCGCAGCCCGAGCAGCACGATGTGGTTGTGGTTGTCGACCAGGCCCGGTGTGGCGGTGCGGCCTTCGAGGTTGATGATCTCGCGGCAGCCCTGGGGCGCGAAGCTGCCCTCGTCGCGGCCGACGGCGATGAACTTGCCGTTGCGGATCGTGACCGTGGAGACGACCCGGTTCTTGTCGTCCATGGTGTGGATGCGGCCGTTGATCAGCGTGATCTCGCGGCCTTCGGGGCAGGCGCGTTCGCGCTCTCGGTCCCGTTCGCGATCACCGTCGTGGGCCACGGCGATGCCACCGGCCAGTGCCAGGATCAATCCGAACGCGAGCCTTGCGGCGCGCAGCCTTGTCGTATCAAGCGTTTGCATGCGGTGTCTCCGGTGGCGGCTCCGCTCGGGCGGGGCTCTGTGAAGGCGGCGCGGACGGCTGCCTGGCGAGAAGGATAAAGAGCCGGCCGGCAAAGCCACAGTGATGAATTTCCATCGATATCATCGATGGCATCGATGATTCGTGGGGGTTTGTATGGAACTGAGGCACCTGCGCTACTTCGTCAGCCTGGCCGATTGCCTGAGCTTCACGCGTGCCGCGGAGCGTGTGCACGTGACCCAGTCGACCCTGTCGCACCAGATCCGCCAGCTCGAAGACGAGCTCGGCCAGCCGCTGTTCGAGCGTGTCGGTAAACGGGTCGTGACGACCGAAGCAGGGGAGCTGTTCCTCGGCTTCGCGTCGCGGGCATTGAAAGAAGTCGATCAGGGCGTCGCGCTGCTCAAGCCCGGTGCCGGCGGGCTGACCGGCCAGGTGCGCATCGGCGCCACGCACACCTTCAACATCGGCCTGATCCCGGAGTGCGTGGCGCAGTTCCTGGCGCGCCACCCGACCGTGCAGGTGCGTGTGGAAGAACTACCGGCCGACCAGATCGGCACCAAGCTGCACGCTGGCGAGCTCGACATCGGCATCGCATACCGGCCCAACGGCCCGACCGACCTGTGGTTCGAGCCGCTCTACAACGAAGAGATGGTGCTGGTCGTTTCCGACACGCACCCGCTGGCCGGGCGCAAACGCATCCGCATGGTCGAGCTGCACCAGCAGCGGCTGGTCTTGATGCCCGACTACTTCGCCACGCGCACGCTGCTCGACGAATGTTTCAAGGCGAGTGGCGCCGAGCCGCTGGTGGTGGCCGAGATGTCGACGATCGCGCCGATGCTGGGCCTGGCGCTGCGCACGCAGGTCGGCGCCATCGTCGCGATCAACGCGGTGCCGGCGGGAATGACCGGGCTGCAGATGATCCCTATCGAGAGCCCGACACCGATCCGCACGCCAGGCATCCTGTGGCGGCTCGAAGGCGAGAAGGCGGCGCCGGTGCAGTCGTTCGCGGTGATCGTGCGCAAGACGGCGCTGGGCAACAGCCTGCGCAGGGAAGGCCCGGGATGAAATCGCCACTATCTATCGAATAGGAGACATCAATTGGAATTGACTATTTTGTTTTCGTAGACTGCGTTGCACCCAAGCTCAACCTTCCGAGGAGATTTCCATGTCGAACGAATCCAAGTGCCCGGTGTCGGGCGGCGCCCGCAAATCCACCGTGGCCGCAGCCACGGCCAACGCGGGCTGGTGGCCGAACCAGCTGAATCTGAAGAACCTGCACCAGCACTCGGCCTTGTCGAGCCCGATGGACTCTGCTTTCAACTACGCCGAGGAATTCAAGAGCCTCGACCTGACGGCGGTGATTGAGGACCTGCACGCCCTGATGACGGACTCGCAAGACTGGTGGCCTGCGGACTACGGCCACTACGGGCCGTTCTTCATCCGCATGGCCTGGCATGCCGCAGGCACTTACCGCACCGCCGATGGCCGCGGTGGCGCGGGCTCCGGCTCGCAGCGGTTCGCGCCGCTCAACAGCTGGCCCGACAACGGCAACCTCGACAAGGCGCGCCGCCTGCTGTGGCCGATCAAGCAGAAGTACGGCCGCAAGCTGTCGTGGGCCGACCTGTTCGTGCTGACCGGCAACGTCGCGCTCGAGTCGATGGGCTTCAAGACCTTCGGGTTCGGCGGAGGCCGCCCCGACATCTGGGAACCGGAAGAAGACATCTACTGGGGTGCCGAGACGAAGTGGATGGGCACCGACAAGCGTTACTCCGGTGACCGCGAGCTCGAAAGCCCGCTCGGCGCCACCACCATGGGCCTGATCTATGTGAACCCGGAAGGCCCGGAAGGCCAGCCCGACCCGCTGGGCTCGGCGCGCGACATCCGCGAGACCTTCGCCCGCATGGCGATGGACGACGAAGAAACCGTGGCGCTCACCGCCGGCGGCCACACCTTCGGCAAGACCCACGGCGCCGGCAACCCGGGCCAGTACTGCGGTGCCGAGCCCGAGGGCGCGGGGATCGAAGCGCAGGGCTTCGGCTGGACCAACAGCCTCGGCAGCGGCAAGGGCGTGCACACGATCACCAGCGGCCTGGAAGGCGCGTGGACGCCCAACCCGATTCAGTGGGACAACGGCTACTTCGAGACGCTGTTCGGCTACGAGTGGGAGCTGACCAAAAGCCCGGCCGGCGCGCACCAGTGGAAGCCCAAGGGCGACACCGGCGCCGGCACGGTGCCCGATGCCCACGACCCGACCAAGCGCCACGCGCCGATGATGTCGACCGCCGACATGGCGATGCGCATGGACCCGGCCTACGAGAAGATCTCGCGCCGCTTCATGCAGAACCCGCAGGAGTTTGCCGACGCGTTTTCGCGCGCTTGGTTCAAGCTGACGCACCGCGACATGGGCCCGATCGCCCGCTACCTCGGCCCGCTCGTGCCGAAAGAAGAGCTGATCTGGCAGGACCCGGTCCCCGCCGTCGATCACCCGCTCGTCGAGGCGCAGGACATCGCGGCGCTGAAGGCCAAGGTGCTGGCTTCGGGCCTGTCTGTGCCCCAGCTGGTGCGGACCGCGTGGGCCTCGGCAGCGACCTTTCGTGGCAGCGACAAGCGGGGTGGCGCCAACGGCGCGCGCATTCGCCTCGCGCCACAAAAGGAGTGGGAAGTCACCCAGCCGGCCGAACTGGCCGGTGTGCTGCACACGCTGGAAGCGATCCGCAAAGACTTCAACGCAGGGCAGTCGGGCGGCAAGCAGATCTCGCTGGCCGACCTGATCGTGCTGGGCGGCGCTGCGGCCGTCGAGGCCGCGGCGAAGAAGGCCGGCGTCGAGGTGACGGTGCCGTTCGCGCCGGGCCGCACCGACGCGTCGCAGGAACAGACCGACGCGGCGTCGTTCGATGTGCTGGAACCGACCGCGGACGGCTTCCGCAACTACCTGCGCAAGGGGTACGAGAGCGTGGCCGCCGAGCTGCTGGTGGACCGGGCGAACCTGCTGACGCTGACCGCGCCCGAGATGACGGTGCTGGTCGGTGGCCTGCGTGCGCTGGACGCCAACTTTGAAAACGCCGGCCACGGCGTTTTCACGAAGCGGCCCGGAACGCTGAGCAACGACTTCTTCGTCCACCTGCTCGACATGCGCACGGCGTGGCAGAAGTCGGCCACCGCCGAAGGCGTGCTGGAAGGGCGCGATCGCGCGACCGGCGAGCTCCAGTGGACGGGCACGGTCGTGGACCTGGTCTTCGGCTCGAACTCGCAGCTGCGTGCGCTCGCCGAGGTTTATGCCAGCAGCGACGCGCAGCCCGTCTTCGTGCGCGACTTCGTGGCCGCGTGGAACAAGGTGATGAACCTGGACCGCTACGGCCTGGCTTGATCGCGGACGGTTGGGGTGCGCTTTGTTAAAGTGG
>JANYFX010000407.1 GCA_025359585.1 Rhizobacter sp.
TGCAAACGCTGCAGGGCCAGCAGCAGCGGCTTGAACGGGCCGGCCGCCAGCGGTGTGGCCGCCTGGTCGCGCTCGTGGGCCTGAAAGGCGTCGAGCCCGGCGCGCTGGAACACCCGCTCGGCCTCGTCGGAGAACAACACCGCGTCGCCGTCGAACGCGATGCGCACCTGGTTCGGGTGCGCGCTCGACGCGCGCGCCGAGTGCGGGTACACACGCGCGGCCGGCACGCCGGCGCCGAGGGCCGAGCGCACGTCGGCCTCGTTGGTCGACAGGAACAGGTGCGCGTTCAGTGGCTTCAGGTAACGCCACGGCGATTCGCCGCGCGTGAACACGCCGCGCTGGATCGGCAGCCCGTAGTGCTGCGCCGAGCGGAACACGCGCATGCCCGAGACCGGGTCGTTGCGCGACAGGATCACCACTTCCACGCGCGGCGTGTCGGTGTTGAACGCGAGCAGCTTGTTGACGAGCGAAAACGCCACGCCCGGCTTGGCCGCATTGTCGAGCCGGTCGAGCTGCAGGCGCATGTAGGCGCGGTCGTCGGTCGCTTCGAAGTGCTGGTTCTCTTCTTCGAAGTCGAACAGCGCGCGTGAAGAGATGGCAACGACGAGCTGGCCGTCCAGGGTGATGGGCATGCGCGGGATGATACGGCGCGGTGCGCCGCGAGCCCCGGCCTCAGAACTGCGCCGGCAGCTCCTGCACTTCGCCCTGCGGCGCGGGGTACTGGCTCGGCAGGTACTCGCCGCCGACGAAGCCGTCGCCGGCGTGGGCCATCAGAGACGGCGCCACATGGTTCGATGCGTCGGCCTGCAAACCTTCGCTGCAAGCCGATTGCAGCAGGGCCAGAACGAGGATGGCGGCGCACGCCGCGGCGCGGTGATGGAAGTGGTGTTGCATGGTTTTCTCCTGAGGTGTTGCCGACCGGGTGGGTCTGCGCTGCGAAGCTGCAGCGGGCATGTCGGGCAGTTTCTGCAAACGCCGTTTCAGCCGCGTTTCGCGTGCCGGCGCGGCGCGTTTCAAATATTCACCGCGCGCCCCGGCAACAAACGAAACAAAGCCGAGTCCGCGCGCAACGGCACTGATACGCGCACTGCCCACACTGAGGCCACTCACTTCAAACACGCACCATGAACACGCTCGATCGCCCTGCCGACTCTGCCGCCGCACTGCCGCCGACCGACCCCCGCCCCGCGCGGTTGCGGCGAGCCCGCCGCGCTATCGCGTTCCTGCTGGTGGTGGCGGCCGGCAGTGCGTCGGTCACCGGCCTCTACCGCGCCCGGCAGCACGATGCGTCCGCATCGGCCACGCCCACGGCGAGCGCCGCACTCCCCGCATCACAACCCTGAACCGGAGCACTCCGATGACCGCCTTCGCCGCCGCCTCCTTGCACAATCTGCTGCTGCGCAGCTTCGAGCCGCAGACCGGCGTGCACGCGCCACGCGCACTGCCCGAGCCCGACGCCTCTGCCGACACGATGCCGATGCTGTTCCGCAGCGAAGGCTTCGCCGAAGACCTGTGCGATTCGCACTGGTTCGTGGGCATCGAGCGCCGCCAGCCCGCGTTGTCCTGAAGTACGGCGCGAGGTGGTCTACTCGCTGGTCGTCGACACCGATCCGCGGAGACCGCCATGCAGCCCTTCGATCAACTCGCGCTGAGCACCGAGCGTTTGCTGTTGCGCCCGCTGCGGGCGGACGACGCCGATGCGCTGTTCCGCATCCACGCCGACCCGCAGGTCATGCGCTACTGGAGCACACCGCCGTGGTCGGGCGTGGCGGTGGCCGAAGAGCTGATCGCCAAGGATCTCGTCGCGCTGCCCGCCGGCCAGCACCTGCGCCTCGGCTTGACCGAGCGCAGCGGCGGCGCGCTGGTCGGCACCTGCTCGCTGTTCGCCTTCAATCAAAGCTGCCGGCGCGCTGAAATCGGCTACGCGCTGGCGCGCCCGCAGTGGGGCGCGGGCCTGATGCACGAGGCCTTGCGCGCGCTGGTGGCGTTCGCTTTCGGTGAGCTGAAACTGAACCGCCTCGAAGCCGACATCGACCCCCGCAACAGCGCTTCGGCCCGTAGCCTGGCGCGGCTCGGCTTCGCCAAGGAAGGTTTCCTGCGCGAACGCTGGATCGTCGATGGCGAAGTGTCCGACACGGCGCTCTACGGTCTGCTGCACAGTGACTGGCGGGCCGCCGCAACAAATGAAACCAACGCGGCCCGCGCCTGAAGCCTGAGCGCAACCAGCGGCGCGCACAGTCGGCTGGATGAACGCTCACCCCTCGCACGCGACACTGCTGTCGATAGACTCTGCCACCCGCCACCGCCACCCCGGAGCCCACCCCATGACCCAGGCCGAAGGCAGCGCCCAGCCCGTGGTGCTGGTCGTCGACGACGAACCCGAGCTGCGCTCCCTGCTGGCCGAATACTTCGGCCGCCACGGCTTCACGGTGCGCACCGCGGCCGACGCCGCTGCCGCGCGCGCGGCCGTGGCCGAGCAGGCCCCGGCACTGGCGATTCTCGACATCAACATGCCCGGCGAAAACGGCCTCTCCCTGGCGCGCTGGCTGCGCGAGTCGCACCCGCGCATCGGCCTGGTGATGCTGACCACGGCGGGCGAATCGGTCGACCGCATCGTCGGCCTGGAGCTCGGCGCCGACGACTACCTGCCCAAACCTTTCGAGGTGCGCGAGTTGCTGGCACGCGTGCGCGCCGTGCTGCGCCGCGCCGAGGTGCTGGCGGCCGTGCCCACGGCGCGTGCGCCGATCGCGGCCTTGCCCGACTCGCGCCGCGTGGCCTTCGGTGCCTGCCAGCTCGACCTCGACGAACGCCGCCTGCTCGGCAGCGACGGCGCCGACATCGAGATCAGCGCCGCAGAATTCGACCTGCTCGCGCTGTTCGCGCGCCACCCGAACCGGCCGCTCAACCGCGACCAGATCATGGAGCAGGCGCACAACCGCGGCTGGGATGTGTTCGACCGCTCGATCGACCTGCGCATCATGCGTTTGCGCCGCAAGATCGAGCGCAACCCCGACAAGCCCGAACTGATCAAGACCGTTCGCAATGTGGGTTATGTTTTCGTGCCCGCCGGCACCGCCTGAAAGAACACCCGCATGACCGTGCCGCCGCGCCAGCTCACTTCCCTCGGCCCGATGCGCTGGGCCGACGTGCCCGCGCCGGTGCTCGACGTGCGCCTGAGCAGCGTGCTGCTCGAGAACATGACGGCCAAGCTCTCGGTCGTGGACCGAGAGCACCGCTACGTCTACGCCAACCGCGAGGCGCTCGAATTCCTCGGCCAGCCGGCCGACCAGGTGATCGGCCAACACCTGTCGAAGGTCGTCGGCGAAGCCGCCTACGCCGGCTACAAGCAGCTCGCCGACCGGGTCTTCGACGGCGAGGCCTTGCTGCTCGAAGGCTGGGTCGAGTACCCCGGCCACGGCCTGCGTTACCTGCGCGAGAGTTTCATTCCCTACGGGCCGGGCGACGGGCCGGTGCAGGTGGTCGCGGTGTTCGGGCGCGACTACACCGATCTCAAATTGCGCGAGCAGGAGCTGGCCCACAAGCTGGCCGAGCTGCACACCAGCGAGGCGCTCAAGTCGGCGATCTTCGACCACGCGCTGGCCGCGCTCGTCAGCACCGACGCGCACGGCCGCATCGTCGAGTTCAACCCCTCGGCCGAAGCCATGTTCGGCCGACGCCGCGCCGACGTGCTGGGCCGCCCGGTCAGCGAGGTGATGATCCCCGAGCGCTTCCGCGCTTCGCACGAATCGGGCATGCAGCGCATCCATGCCGGTGGCGTGCCGCGTGTGATCGGCAAGCGCATGGAGATGCACGCACTGCGTGCCGACGGCAGCGAGTTCCCGATGGAAATGGTGCTGTGGCGCACCGACGCCGAAGGCAGCGTGTTCTACACCGCGTCGATCGGCGACCTGTCCGAGCGCCACAGCGCCGCGAGCCAGATCGAGCGCCAGCGCGAAGCCCTGCGCCAGAGCGAAAAACTCAACGCCATGGGCAGCCTGCTCGCCGGTGTGGCGCACGAGCTGAACAACCCGCTCGCGATCGTGATGGGCCGCGCCAGCCTGCTCGAAGAAAAGTGCGAAGACCTGCCCGAGCTGCGCGCCGATGCGCAGCGCATTCGCGAAGCCGCCGAACGCTGCGGCCGCATCGTGCGCACCTTCCTCAACATGGCACGCAGCCGGCCTTCGCAGCGCAGCCCCGTCGCCATCAACGAGATGGTGCGCGCCGCGGCCGACATGCTGCAGTACGGCTACCGCACCCACGGCATCGAGCTC
>JANYFX010000418.1 GCA_025359585.1 Rhizobacter sp.
TCTCCAGCTTGCGCAGGGTCTTGTTGGTGTGCACCAGCGACAGGCCGAGGCCGTCGGCGATGTGCTGTTGCGTGAGCGGAAACGGCACGCCGTGTGTGCCGGCATCGGGCAACAACGCGGCCACGCGCTTGAACAGCAAGACCAGCAGCGTGGCGATGCGCTCTTCGGCGCTGCGCCGGCCGACCGACAGCAGCGTGTCGTCGACCAGCGACTCTTCGTGCGCGGTGAGCCACGTCACGTCGAAACCGAGCGACGGTGCGGAGCGGTGCAGTTCCCACAGCGCGTCGCGCCGAAAGACACACAGCATCACCTCGGTCAGGCTCTGCACGCCGTGGGCCGCCGAGTCGCCCATTTTTTGCTGCACGCCGATGAAGTCTCCGGGCAACAGGAAATTCAGGATCTGACGCCGGCCGTCGCTCAGTGTTTTGAAACGAAAAGCCCAGCCGCTCAGCAAGGTGTAGAGCGGCGCGTCCACTTGACCCTCGTCCATGATGCTGTGCTCGGCGGGGATCAGTGTCTGATCGCGCTTGAGCGATTCGATCAGCGCCAGCTCGGTGTCGGAATGGGACGTGAACAAAGGCAGGCTGCGCAACGGGCAGGCTTTGCAAGACTCGAATTTCACGGCGATGCCTCGAAGTGTTGGGGGCCAGCGCGGGCCGGTTCAGCGCGCGTGGCAGAGCGTACACGCTGTGTCATTCGACACATCGAGTGGCATGTCGGCCCACTATATTCGCTGCGCTTGAACAAACGCACTGGCCCTCGTGGCTCGGTCATTCATGGTCCGCGTTGAAAACTCATTCCAGCTTCTTTACGTGAGCCGGCTCGCACCCGGTTGCAACTGGGAGGTCGTCAAGGAAATCGTGGCCGCGGCGCGGCGCCAGAACCCCGTGCACGGCATCACCGGTGCGCTGCTCTTCGATGGCGAGCGCTTTTGCCAACTCATCGAAGGCGAAGAAGCGCCTGTGCGGGCACTGTTGCAGAACATCTCCGTCGACGCGCGCCACACGGATGTGCGGGTGCTGTTCGCCGACCAGTCGCCACGTGGGCGAACCACGCAGCGCTGGGTCAGTGGCTACTGCGATTCGCACGAACTCGAGGTGTTCGACAGCGCACCCGGCCCCGGCGAGGGGGTGGCGCTCGACTGGTTCCTCTCGGTCTTGCACGGCGCCGACATGGAGTGACACCGGCGGTGCGATCGCAGGGCGCAAAAAAGCCGGCTACAGCCGGCTTTTTGAAGCGCTGAAACCGCTCAGCTCTTGTTGAAACGCGCCTTGGCTGCGCTGACGCAAGCCGCCTTGGCCTCGCCGGAGAGGCTGTCGCACTTCTCGGCGGCGACCTTGTAGTCGGCATCGCGCTTGTCTTCGGCGGAGTCCTTCACCGCTGCGACGATCTTCTTGTCCAGCTTCGCTTCGGCCAGCGCCTTGGTGTGGGTTGCCTTGGCTTCGGTCACGCATACGTCTTTCACGTTGCCGGCCTTGTCGTCGCACATTTCCTTGGCCACCGCGTAGCTTGCATCGGCCTTCACGACGGCGAGCTTGTTGGCATCGCTGGCCTTGCCGGTGTCGTTGAAGGTCAGCTCGGCGAGTGCGACTTTTTCCTTGCCCTTGGCCTGCTCCATGCACACGTCTTTTTCGTTACCGCTGAACTTGGCGCACATCGATTTTTCGGCCTTGTAGTCGGCACTGATGCGGTCCTTCGCGGCGCTCATGTCGGCCTTGCTCATGCCGTTGGCGGCGAAGGCGCCGGTGGTGGCGAACAAGGCGGCGATGGCAGCGGCGGCGATGCCGGTCTTGCAGTGTTGGAGGGTCGTCATGATGAGGGTTCCTTTTCGGGACAGTGAATGAAAAACACAGTGGCCGAAGTATGGAAAGCGGAGCCCGGCACGGGCAGCGGACAGCGCCGCTGCATTCCGTAGTTCTTCTCCTACCTGAGGCTCGTGGCCGCAGCGCGTTTCGCAGGCGCGGGCGCTGCAAGCGTCGGCTTCGCCGCGATCCGCTTCGACAGCGAACGGCATGCGTCTCCACCCCGTTGGGCGTCTTCGCTGCTGCCGAAGTCGATCAACGGGATCAACGCGGCCAGCGGGTTCAACAGGCCCAGCAAGGCCGACGCGCCGAGGCGTGTGCCGAGCTTGCCCTTGTCGAGCGAAATCTCCGGGTTGGCGAAGGTGCCGCGCACATGCAGCGGTGTGCGCAATGCGAGCGGGCTGAAGTCTTTGGGCGTGGCCACCACGCGCAGATCGAGCGCTTCGGTGGCGAGCGACAAATTGCCGTCGACCCAGAGTGTGGAGTCGGCGGTGTCGAGCACGAACACCCGCGGGCGGAACAGGCCTTGTTCGGCCACCAGGTCGACCACGGTGCACTGGATCGGCAAGGCGTCGTCGCCCTTGATCAGCATGCCCAGGCCTTGGGCGATGTCGAGCCCGGCGGCTTCGACAGCGAGGTGCGAGATCGTGCCCCCCACCACGTGCATGCGCACTTCACCGCGCAGGCTGCCGAGGATCGCGGCCGTCGACTTGCCCTGCCCCGCCACGCGGGCCCTGCCGTTCAGGCTGCCGGTGATGTACGGCGGCCCGCTGTCGCTGCGGGTCTGGTGGAACCAGCTCTCCAGACGCACGCCGTCCCAGCGCAAGTCCGCAGTCCACAGCGCCTGCGCATTGCGACCATCGAGCTGCACGGTGCCACCCAGGCTGCCCTGGCCGGTGCGTGCCTCGAGCTCACGCAGCGTGAGCACGCCATCGGCCAGCACGAGGTGGGTGCGCAGGGGTTCGAGCGGCTGCAGCAGACCGCTGCCGAGATCGAGCTTGTCGATCTCGATAAGCACATTCGCGTCCATCGCGCGCAGCGCTGGCAGATCGAATTCGCGGTTGGGCAAGACTTGGCCCGATCTGCGCACGGTGGGCTGCGGTGCAGAGGCGGCCACGGCCACCGCCGCAGCACCCTTGCGGACCGGCGCACCGACGGCCGGGCCGAGGTCGGCGAGCATCAGGTTCGTGCCGGTGAGGCGGCCCGAGAGCAAGGGCAGGCGCGGCCGCGGGTCGAAGGTGAAAGCGCCGGCGAGGCGGCTCGAACCGATGCTGACCTGATCGAACAACGCGTTCCAGACCAGCCCTTGTTTGGCGATCAACCCTTCGGCGCGAAACGGCCCGGTCGTCGGCAAGGTCACGCGCAGTGGGTCGCCGACCGCCGCGAGCGACGGGCCCTGCACGACGAAGCGGCCCTTGAGTGCGGTGAGCTTCAACACATCGGTGGCCGTGCCCTTGAACGACAGGCTGGCCGCGCCGGACTTGACGTTCAGCGTGACCGGCAGCGCGGCACTCGAAGCGTCTTCGGCCACGACGGCCAGCACGCCGTTGGTTTGCATCTCGATGTTCATCGGCTGCTTGCGGTACACGCCCTTCGCACTCAACTGCATGCCGTTCGGAGCGCCGCTGGTGCTGGCCTGCGAAGCATCGGTCAAAGAAAACTTCCCGTCGAGATCGAGGTCCATCACCGCGTCGCGCACGATCACCGTGCCGGTGCCGACCATCAGGTGCCCGAACACCGGCAGGCGCGTCGGTGGCGCGGCGCTGTCGGGCGTTTCGGTCTTGGGCCCGAACTGCCATGAAGCGCGGCCATCGGCCTGGCGCTCTAGGTGGCCGTCGAGCTCGGCGGCGCGCAGTTCGCGAATGCGCAGCGGTGCGCCGAAGCCGGCTTGGATCAGGTCGCCATAACCCAGGGTGAGCTGCGCATCACGCGCGAGCAGCATGTGCGGCGCCTGGCTCCAGGCGGGCGCGCCGATTTCGATGTGATCGGCCTTGATCGTGATGCCGCCGAGCAGGTGGATCAGCACCACGGGCTGGGCGGCAGGGTCGGCGCTGAAGCTGACGCGCCGGTCGATCGTCTTGCCGATCCAGCGTTGCATCGGCCCGGCGAGAAAGGGCCAGCCCATGGATTCACCCACACCAAAGCCGATCACGATGACGGCGAAGAAACAGGACGCGATCAGGCGCCAGCGAAACGGTGATGGGGTGCCTTGGCTCATTCGCTCATGCTCGCACGGCGAGCCCCGAATCGCCATCAGGTGGCAGAGGCTTCGGCTGTCGGTGCGCTCCTACAGCCGGGCGCGGCTCACGCCAGCACTTCGGGGTTCAGCGCGGTCGGAGGCTTGCCCTTGTTCGGCCCTAAGCCGAGTGCGGCGATCAGGTTGTCGGCGGCCAGGTTGGCCATCGCCCGGCGCGTCGGCAGGCTCGAACTGGCGATGTGCGGCGTGAGCACGACGTTGGGCACGGTCAGAAGATCGGGGTGAACGGCGGGCTCGCCTTCGAACACGTCGAGACCGGCGGCGGCGATGCGTTTGTCGCGCAGTGCTTGTGCCAGCGCCGCGTCGTCGACGATGCCTCCACGCGCGATGTTGGTCAGCGTGGCAGTGGGTTTCATCAGCGCCAGCTCGGCGGCGCCGATCAGGTGGTGCGCGGCGGCGCTGTAGGGCACGACGATGACGAGGTGGTCGGCCTCGCGCAGCAAGGCCTCTTTGCTGACATAACGCGCACCGAGAGCGGCTTCGGTGGCGGCGTCGAGATGGGAACGATTGTGATAGATCACCTTCATGCCGAAGCCGAGCGCGCCGCGCCGAGCGACGCCACGGCCGATGCGGCCCATGCCGAGCACACCGAGCGTCGCGCCGTGCACGTCGCTGCCGGCGAAGGCGTCGACGCTCCATTTCGTCCACGCGCCGCTGCGCAGGAAATGCTCGCTCTCGGCGATGCGGCGCGCCGCCGCCATCATCAGCGCGAAGCCGAAGTCGGCGGTGGTCTCGGTCAGCACGTCGGGCGCATTGCTGACGAGCACGCCGTGCGCGGTGCAGGCCGGCAGATCGACGTTGTTGTAGCCCACCGCCATGCTGCACACGGCCTTGAGCTGCGGGCAGGCCTCGAGCAGCGCGGTGTCGATCGGCTGCGTGCCGGTGATGAACACGCCGGCCTTGCCCTGCAGGTGCTGGATCAGCTCGGCCGGCGACCAGACCACGTCGGCCTCGTTGGTCTCGACCTCGAAATATTCGCGCAGCCGATCGACGATGTCGGGGAACACGGCGCGGCAGACGAGGACGGAAGGCTTCATGGCTTGCTTTCTGTGGGGGTTGGCGAAGCGGGGGCGCTGCGGTGCGGGACATCGGGGTGCCAGCCGAGCACGGCCAGCAGCACCGCGAAGCCGATCAGGT
>JANYFX010000725.1 GCA_025359585.1 Rhizobacter sp.
TGATCTTCGACAGCTGGGGCGGCGTGCTCGCCGACGGCGCGTTCAGGAATTCAGCCTGGCCTATACGCGTCGCGTGTTGCAGCAACTCAAGCGCGAGCACGATGGCCATCGCATTCCGCACATCGTGTTCACGAAGGGTGGCGGCCTCTGGCTCGACGAAATCGCCTCGAGTGGTGCCGACGTCGTCGGTCTGGACTGGACCATGAACCTCGGCACGGCGCGCGCCCGCGTCGGCAACCGCGTGGCACTGCAAGGCAACATCGACCCGAACGTCTTGTTCGCCGGGCCGGAGCAGATTCGCGCTGAAGTGACGCGCACGCTCGAGAGTTTCGGTGCGCCGGCCAACCCCGACGGCAGCGTTGCCGGCCACATCTTCAACCTCGGCCACGGCATCAGCCAGCACACACCGCCGGAAAACGTGTCCGTGCTCGTGGACACGGTGCATGAAGTCTCGCGCCGTCTGCGCCTGCCGCGCTGAAGGGCAACACCCCCGCCGGATCCCGACCACCTGCCAACGCAGATAATTTGCAGGTAAGTGAGCGCTCAGGGCTTGACTTATCCCCAAAATCTGACCTCGCGGGTCTCGCGCTGGCGGCTGTTGCGATGCAGCATGCGGTTTTCACCAAGCTGCGCCAAGTTGTTGATTTCATTGAGAGTCGGTCGGTGCCCCGAAAGCGGGCAATCTTTTCCGATCCCTTGCGCAGCAAGCCTTTGCGGCCGTTCGGGGTGAGTTACGCACAAAGTTATCCACAGAATGAGTGGAGAATTTCAAAAGCCTTTCAAAATCATCGACTTACTGGCTGTCTTTGCAGGATCTTTTAGCTTTGAGCGATAACTATCTCACGCAGCCCCATGGCTGAGGCGATTCGGCTTCGGGTGGCTGTCGACGCGCCGCAGCACACCGGCTTGATCGGCCCGCTCGACTACATTAGTGAGTGCATGCTCTCACCCGGCACATTGGTCAGCGTACCCTTCGGCCGGCGCGAAGTGCCGGGCGTGGTGTGGTCGGGCGTGCCGGGGGAGACGGCCGCTGCCGATTTGAAGCCTGTTTCGCACGCCTTGCCGTCGCTGCCGCCGCTGAACGCCGCCTGGCTCGAACTCGTCGAATTTGCATCTGCTTACTATCAGCGCAGCGTCGGCGAAGTGGCGCTGTCGGTGCTGCCGCCGGAGCTGCGCAAACTCGACGACGCACAGCTCGCCAACCGCATCAAGAAGCTGCACAAGGCGCTCGCTGCGAAACCAGCAGCGGCGATCGAAACCGAAGCGCCGGCATTGAACGAAGCGCAGGCCCAAGCGCTGGCGCAGATCGGCACCGCCGAGGGCGCGGGCACCGTGCTGCTGCACGGCGTGACCGGCAGTGGCAAGACCGAGGTCTACCTCGGCGCGGCAGCGAGCGCACTGGCCGTGGGCCGACAAGCACTGGTGCTGGTGCCCGAGATCAACCTCACACCGCAGCTCGAAGCGCGCTTCACCGAGCGTTTTGCCGGCCGCCACATCGTGTCATTGCACAGTGGCCTGACGCCGGCGCAGCGCCTGCGCAGCTGGCTCGCGGCGCACCTGGGGCTGGCCGATCTGGTGCTCGGCACGCGGCTGGCGGTGTTCGCGTCGATGCCACGGCTCGGCCTGATCGTCGTCGACGAAGAACACGATCCGTCGTACAAACAGCAGGAAGGCGCGCGCTACTCGGCGCGCGACCTGGCCGTGTACCGCGGCAAGCTCGAATCGGCGACGGTCCTGCTCGGCTCGGCCACACCCTCGCTCGAAACCTGGCAGCGCGCCAACGAGGGCCGATACAAACGCCTGGCGCTGCCCGCGCGCATCGGCGGCGGCGCGTTCCCGAAGGTGCGGCTGGTCGACATGAACCTGCTGCCCAAGACCAAGGGCGTGAACAGCTCGCTGTCGCCGCCGCTCGTGGCCGCCCTGCAGCAGCGCATCGACCGCGGCGAACAAAGCCTCGTGTTCCTGAACCGGCGCGGCTACGCGCCGGTGTTGCACTGCGGCGACTGCGGCTGGAAGAGCGGGTGCCCGCACTGCAGCGCATGGCGCGTGTTCCACAAGCTCGACCGCACGCTGCGCTGCCACCACTGCGGCTTCACCGAACGCGTGCCACGCGCCTGCCCGGAGTGCGGCAACCTCGACATCGCACCGCTCGGCCGCGGCACCGAACGGCTCGAAGAGCAGCTCACGCAGACGCTGTTGGGCGCTGACGGCCAACCCGCGCGGATCGCCCGCATCGATGCCGACAGCACGCGGCTCAAAGGCGCGCTCGAAGCCCAGCTCGGCGCCGTGCACGCGGGCGACGTGGACGTGCTGGTCGGCACGCAGATGGTGACCATGCCACGACTTTCGGCGCATCACACTGGTGGCTGCGGTGAACCCGGATGTGTCGCTGTTCAGCAGCGACTTTCGCGCGCCCGAGCGCCTGTTCGCGCTGCTGATGCAGGCCGCAGGCCGCGCCGGGCGCGACGCCGGGCAGGCCGCGCACAGCGAAATGTGGGTGCAGACCTGGCACCCGCGCCACGCCTTGTACGACGCCTTGCGCAAACACGATTTCGAGACCTTCGCCGCGAGCCAGCTGAAGGAACGCGAGATGGCCGGCCTGCCGCCCTATTCGCACCTCGCGAT
>JANYFX010000447.1 GCA_025359585.1 Rhizobacter sp.
CCGCCCGGCGCGAGCAGCGACAGCGAGCGTTCGATGAACGGGATGTAGAGATCAGCGCGGTCGTAGAGCGTCGTGTAGCGGCTCCTGTACTCCGCAAGCAGCGCCGCAGGAATGAGTTCTTGCCGCACATAAGGCGGATTACCCACCACCACATCGAAGGCTTCGGGCAAGGCGACCAGCAGGAAGTCTCCGCGCACCAACCACACGTCGGCCAGCGACGTGGCAGCCGCAGCCGCAATGCCGTGGCTCGTCAGCAGCCCCACCACCAACGAGCGTGTTCTTGCAAAGCTGCCGTGGTGCAGTTCAACGGCGCGGACACAGCCGGCCAGTGTCTCAAACGCGCGTCTCGTATCACCTGTCGTCTTCCACGCCAGCAGCAGACGCTCGATCGCGGGAATCAGGAAGTCGCCATCGCCGAACGAAGGTTCGAGCAGGCGCAAGGTATGCAGAGGTTTGTCAACGGTGTAGCCGCTGAGATCGAGAACGAAATCCACCTCGCGGCGCGTGAAGATCGCTCCGCGTTCGTCGACGCTGCCTGCCGTGGCCAAAGCTTCGACAGCGTCCGCGACCATGCACATTCCCGGGAAGGATGGTTGTTGGAGCCGAAGATTCGCGGACATGGTTTGGCGTGCTGTTTGCGACATTGTGACGGCAATGGGTTCCGGGCTTGAGCAGAGGGGAAAGGCATGGTGAACAACCTGATTCGCAGGCAACGCAGTCATGATCCAGAGACATTGTCTCTTACTCTACTATTTGTAGTAATATCTACTAAATGCTCTGGCACCTTCTCGTCCTTTCCCTCCCCACCGAAAACGCCACGGCTCGCATGCGCGCCTGGCGGGCGCTGAAGGCTTGCGGTGCGGCGGTCCTGCGCGACGGCGTTTACCTGCTGCCTGAAGGCGAAGACCACCGCGTTGCGCTCGCCACCATCGCCGACGACCTGCGCGCCAACGGTGGCACGGCGCATCTGCTTGGCACCGACGCGGCGCGCGCCGACTTCGAGCCGCTGTTCGACCGCAGCGCCGAGTTCGGCGCCCTGCTCGGCGAGATCACCGAGCGCCGTGCCGCACTCACCGAGGCCAACGCTTTAGACGCCATCAAGGCCGCACGCAAGCTGCGCAAGAATTTCGAACAACTCGCCACGATCGACTTCTTCGCCGGCGAAGCGCAGCGCCAGGCTCGCGAAGCGCTGCAGGAACTGGAAGCCGAAGCGCAGCGCAGCTTCGCGCCCGACGAACCGCACGCCGCCTCGCACGGCATCCAGCTACTGAGCATCGCCGACTACCACGGCCGGGCCTGGGCCACACGCCGCCGCCCTTGGGTCGACCGGCTCGCCAGCGCCTGGCTGATCCGCCGCTTCATCGACCCGGAAGCCCGCTTCGTCTGGCTCAAGGCCCCGGCCGATTGCCCGAAGAAAGCGATCGGTTTCGACTTCGACGGCGCCACGTTCAGCCACGTCGGTGCGCGCGTGACCTTCGAGACGCTTCTCGCCAGCTTCGCGCTCGAGTCACCCGCGCTGCTGCGCCTGGGCACTTTGGTGCACGGGCTGGACGCCGGCGGTGTGCGCCCACCCGAGGCCGACGGCGTCGAGCGTGTGCTCGCCGGTCTGCTCGAAGCGATCCCCGACGACGACCAACTGCTGCTCGTGGCTGGCGGCGTGTTCGAAGGTCTGTTCACTGCTTTCCAGAGAGAAACGACGACGTGAGTTCCGCGCTTCCCACCAACGACCCGGGCGACACCAGCGCGCCCCCCGCACCCGTGAGCTTCGGCGAAGCCTTCCGCTTCTGGCTCAAGCTCGGCTTCGTCAGCTTCGGCGGGCCGGCCGGGCAGATCGCGATCATGCACACCGAGCTGGTCGAGCGGCGGCGCTGGATCAGCGAGCGGCGCTTTCTGCACGCACTCAACTACTGCATGGTGCTGCCCGGCCCCGAGGCACAGCAGCTCGCCACCTACATCGGCTGGTTGATGCACCGCACCTGGGGCGGCGTGGTCGCGGGCGGCCTGTTCGTGCTGCCGTCGCTGGGCGTCTTGATCGCGCTTTCGTGGGTCTACATCGCGTTCGGCAACGTGCCGCTGGTGGCCGGCTTGTTCTACGGCATCAAACCCGCCGTCACGGCCATCGTCGTGCAGGCGGCGCACCGCATCGGCTCGCGGGCCTTGAAGAACAACGTGCTGTGGGCTATCGCCGCAGCCTCGTTCGTCGCGATCTTCGCGCTGAACGTGCCCTTCCCTGAGATCGTTGCCGCCGCGGCGTTGATCGGATATGTCGGCGGGCGTGTGGCGCCGGAACGCTTTCGTGCGGGCGGCGGGCACGGCGCCGCGACAAAGTCCTTCGGCGCCGCGCTGATCGACGACGACACACCGTCACCCGCGCACGCGCGCTTCAAGGCCTCGCGGCTCGTGACGCTGATCGTCGTCGGCGCCGTGCTCTGGGCCACGCCGATGGCGCTGCTTTATGCGTTGCAAGGCTGGGCGGGCACGCTCACGCAGATGGGCTGGTTCTTCACCAAGGCCGCGCTGCTGACCTTCGGCGGCGCGTATGCGGTGCTGCCCTACGTCTACCAGGGCGCGGTGTCGGGCTACGGCTGGCTCACGCCGGCGCAGATGATCGACGGCCTCGCATTGGGTGAAACCACGCCCGGCCCGCTGATCATGGTGGTGGCCTTTGTCGCCTTCGTCGGCGGTTATCAGAGCAGCGAACTCGCTGCAACCTTCGGCACCGACCGGCTCTTTCTCGCTGGTGCGGTCGCCGCCACGCTGGTCACGTGGTTCACCTTCCTGCCTTCGTTCCTGTTCATCCTGGCCGGCGGTCCGCTGGTGGAAGCCACCCACGGCGACCTGAAGTTCACCGGCCCGCTCACCGCCATAACCGCCGCCGTGGTCGGCGTGATCCTGAACCTCGCGCTCTTCTTCGGTTACCACGTGCTGTGGCCGAAAGGAATGTCGGGTCCGTTCGATGGGATGTCGGCGCTGATCGCGCTCGGCGCTGCCCTTGCCCTGCTGCGCTTCAAGCGCGGTGTCATCGAGGTGATCGCGGCCTGCGCCGTGATCGGCCTTGCCGTTCACCTGCTTCGTTAGGAGAGCTTCATCATGAATCAGATCGCCCCCACCGAACTGGCCTTGTGGAAAAGCGCGGGCTTCGCGCACAAGCTGCTCGACGTGCGCCGAACGAGCGCTCGCGAGCGCGACGGCACCGACATCGCCGACGCCACGTGGCATGACCCGGCGCAGTGGCTCGAATGGAAAGACAAGGTCCCGGCCGACACGCCCGTCGTCGTGTACTGCGCTCACGGCCACGAGATCAGCCAGGGCCTGGCTGCAGCGCTGTGCGCGATGGGCTGCGACGCGCGTACGCTCGTCGGTGGCATCGCGGCCTGGCAAGAGGCCGGGCTGCCGGTATTGCCGCACGCTGGCAGATCGTCATGAAGTGGGTGACACGCGAGCGGCCCAAGATCGACCGCATCGCATGCCCCTGGCTGGTGGCGCGTTTTGTCGACGCCGAGGCCGAGTTCCTCTACGTGCCGTCGGCCGACGTGTTGCGCGTGGCCGCCGAGACCGGCGCCGTGCCCTTCGATGTGCCCGGTGTCGAGATGACCCACGTGGGCGAGCTGTGCAGCTTCGATGCCTTCGTCACGAAGTATGAACTCACCGAGCCCGCGCTCGCGCAGCTCGCGACCATCGTGCGCGGCGCCGACACCTCGCGGCTCGATCTCGCGCCTCAGTCGGCCGGGTTGTATGCGGTCTCGCTCGGTCTGTCGCGGATCTGCCGCTACGACCACGAGATGCTCGATCACGGCCTCGTGCTTTACGACGCACTCTACGCGTGGTGCCGCAGTTGCCAGGGTGAAACCCACCAGTGGCCGCCGAAGATGACATGAGGATTGCGCTGGGCTTCGGCCTGCGTTAGCGTCGCCGCCTTGTTCGAACAACCGGAGACGTGAAGTTGAAGAGTCCTGGCATCCTGAGGGGGCTGATCGTGGCCACGCTGGCGCTGGTGTTTGCGCTGCAAGCTGCACGCGCCGACATTGTCGACGCCGCCGAGACGAACCGCCTGCACGCGCTGTTCGACGCACGCTGGGAATGGTCGATGAAGACCTACCCCGAGTGGGCCACCTTCCTTGGCGATCACCGTTACGGCGACCGCCTAGCCGATGCGTCGCGCGAAGCCGAAACGGCCGCCACGGCCATGGCGCGGCGTGATCTCGCCGCGGCGCAGGCGATCCGGCGCGAGAGCCTGTCGGCCAGGGACCGCATCTCGCTCGACATCTTCGTGCTGCAGTTGCAGGAGCAGTTGCGCTTCGAGCCCTTCCTCGGCTTTCGCACCATGAGCCTGGGCGCGCTCGGCGGTTTCCACACCGACTTCGCCGACCTGCTCGGCGCCAGCCCGGTCGGCCAGCGCGGCGAGGTCGAGCAGATGCTTGCGCGTCTGGCCGCGTACCCGAAGCGCGTGGAACAGGAACTGGTGTGGCTGCGCGAGGGCATTCGCCTGCGCTGGGTGCCACCGCGTTCGGTGCTCGACCGGGTGCTGCCGGCGATCGACGGCCAGCTCGGTACCGAGGTCGACAAGAGCCCGTTCTTCGAACCCTTCACGCGCCTGGGCAAAGACATCTCCGCCGCCGACCAGGAAACATTGCGCGCGCAGGCCCGGCGCGCGATCAAGGAACAGGTGGAGCCGGCGCTGCGCCGCCTGCGCGCCTTCGTGGTCGACGAGTACGTGCCGGCTGCGGCACCGAGCGGCGCGCTCGGCAGCTA
>JANYFX010000460.1 GCA_025359585.1 Rhizobacter sp.
GCCGGCACCAACAACATCCCCGTCAAGCTGATGAGCGAACGCGGCGTGCCGGTGTTCAACGCACCCGGCGCCAACGCCAACGCGGTGAAGGAACTGGTGCTCGCCGGCATGCTTCTCTCGGCCCGCAACCTCGCGCCGGCGCTGCGTTTCGTGGCCGCGCTCGACCCGGCCGCGCCGGGCATGGACAAGACCGTCGAAGAAGGCAAGAAAAACTTCGCCGGCTTCGAGCTCGCCGGCCACACGCTGGGCATCGTCGGCCTCGGCAAGGTCGGCTGCCTGGTGGCCGACGCGGCCATCAAGCTCGGCATGGACGTGTTCGGCCACGACCCGCACATCACGGTCGATGCCGCCTGGAGCCTGCCCGCACAGGTGAAGAAGGCGGCCAGCGTCAACGAGGTGTTGAAGAGCTCCGACTTCGTCACGCTGCACGTGCCGCTGATCGACGCCACGCGCGATCTGGTCAACGCCGACAACCTCACGCTGATGCGCCCGGGCGCGGTGCTGCTCAACTTCTCGCGCGAAGGTGTCGTGAACGAAGCGGCCGTGCTCGCGGCGCTCGACGCCGGCAAGCTCGGCTGGTACGTGTGCGACTTTCCGAGTGCCACGATCAACGGCCACGCGCGTGTGATCGCGCTGCCGCATCTGGGCGCCTCCACCGCCGAGGCCGAAGAGAACTGCGCGGTCATGGTGGCCGACCAGTTGCGCGACTACCTGGAGCACGGCAACGTCGCCAATGCCGTGAACTTTCCGCAGGTCTCGATGGCGCGCGAGTCGGTGCACCGCGTCGCGATCGCCAACGCCAACGTGCCCAACATGCTTGGCCAGATCTCCACCGCCATGGCGCAGGCCGGCCTGAACATTCACAACATGGTCAACAAGTCACGCGGCGACATGGCCTACACGCTCGTGGATGTGGACAGCCCGGTCGCGCCGGCCTTGCTCGACGATCTCGCGCGCATCGCCGGTGTGCTCTCGGTCCGTTATCTGCAGCAAGCGCGCGAATCCGCTCACGAATAGCGGCCGGGCGCCGATAACGAGCGGACGAAACGCACTGCTTTGCCCCACCGCTGCACCATGCCCGCGCCACCTTCCACCGCTTCCCCGCCCGCGACACCGCTCGGCGCGGCAGAGCCCGCTTCGCCAGGCATCGAAGCGCAGGTGCTGGCGGCGCAGTCCGCACTGGTGATGCAACGTGCGCGGCCCTCGAACTACGTCACGTCGCTCGTGGGCTTGTTGGCGGCGTGGCTGGTGTGGGGGTCGATCGACCACACGCTGCTGGTCGTATGGTGGGTCGTTCTGACGCTGATCTCGGCTGCGCGCGAGTGGCTCTACATTCGCTGCGCACGCGACGGCGTTGCGAACGCGGCGCGCTGGGCACGCCGACACGAAGCCGTGCTGCTGGCCAACGGCGTGGTCTACGGCCTGATCGGCACCCTGCTGCTGCCGCGCGACGACGTCGCCACGGCGGCGATCATGTTGGCCACGCTCGCCGGCATCGCGTCGGTGAGCCTGGTCGTGATGTCGACCAGCTTTCGGGCCGCGCTCGCGATGACCCTGCCGATCCTGTTGCCGACGATCGTCGATCAGCTCGGCGCCGGCACGCGCCTGTCGACGTATGTTGCCGCGGCCATGAGCATCATGCTGGTGCTGGTGGTGCTCGAAGGCCGCCAGGCCTCGGCCCACACGCAGGCGATGTTGCGGCTGCGTTTCCGAATGGACGACATGGCCGCGCAGCGCCAGCAGGCGCTCGCCATGGCACAGCGCAGCAACGCCGTGAAAAGCCAGTTCCTCGCGACCATGAGCCACGAGATGCGAACGCCGCTGCACGGCATTCTGGGCGTGACCCGGCTGCTGCGGTCGGCGGGGCCCGAAGACACCGCACTCAGCGCCGCGCACCGGCTCGACATGATCGAACGCACCGGCGAGCACTTGCTCGGCCTGATCAACGACGTGCTCGACTATTCGAAGATCGAAGGCGGCCACCTGCGCGTGGAGCCTGCCGACTTCGACCTCGCCGCACTGGTCGAGTCCGTCGCTGACCTGACACGTGTGTCGGCAGCCGAAAAGGGCCTCGCGCTCACGCTCGACGTGCAAGCGCCATCGCCCTGCTGGGTGCACGCCGACGCCTCGCGGCTGCGCCAGGTGTTGCTCAACCTGACCGGCAACGCCGTCAAGTTCACCGAGCGCGGCGGCGTGCACCTGAGCGTGCGGCGCGAAACCGGCGGCAACACCACGTTCGAGGTGACCGACACCGGCGCCGGCATCGGTGCCGACCAGCGCGAGCTGATCTTCGCCGCCTTTCACCAGGCCGACGGATCGTTCGGGCGCAAACACGGCGGCACCGGCCTGGGCCTGACGATCTCGCGCGAACTCGCCCGCGCGCTCGGCGGCGATCTTGCATGCTTGCAGGCCACCGCAGGCGGTGCCCGCTTCGTGCTGACGCTGCCGCTGCCCGACGGTGTACCGGTGGTGTTGCCAGGCCGGCCCGCCGAGCCGGCCACCGGCTTGCGCGGTCGGGTGCTGGTGGTGGAAGACAACCCGGTCAACGCGCTCGTGACCGAAGCCTTGCTGCAGCGCGCCGGCCTGCAGGTCGACCTTGTCGCCGACGGCACCGAAGCGGTCGCACGCGCCAGCGCAACCCGCTACGACCTGATCCTGATGGACTGCCAGATGCCCGGCATGGACGGCTTCGAAGCCACCGCCCGCATCCGTGAGATCGAGCGCGCCACCGGCGCGAGCGGCGTACCGATCGTGGCACTGACCGCCAACGCACTCGAGAGCGACCGCCTGCGCAGCATGGCCGCCGGCATGAACGAGCACCTCGCCAAACCCTTTCACGAGCAGGAACTGAGCCTGCTGTTGCAGCGCTTCCTGATCGCCGCCCGGTACTGATACGCTGGCGCGTTTGCCGGGAACCATGGAGCACGCGCTGGTGCTCCGGGCACAAGAAGCACGCCATGCCGGAGGAGTCCAGTAGCCACAGAAGATCTGAATGCGGTGCCGCCGGTTCGGGGCGGCAAGCCACGAACACCCGTGTGGGTGGCCATGGTCTGGAGCACCGTGGTGGTGGTCGCCTGCGCCTGGGTGCTTCAGGCGCGGCTCGGCCAGCACCTCGAACAATCGGCCGTCACGGCGGGCGTGCGCCTGAGCGGCGCCAAAGACACGCTGGCGATCAGCCTGCGGCAGCTCGCTGCGATTCCGCTCAATCTCTCGCACCGCCCGCTGATGATCCAGGCCCTCGCGGCACTGGGTGAGCACGCCGCGGGCGCACCCACCACCGTGCTGGCAACACCGCTGGTCTACGACAGTGACAGTTCCGAAGTCGGGCAGACGCTGGGCCGCATCAACGTCGACTTCGCGGTGCCGCTGATCGCCCTGATCGGCCGCGACGGCCAGATCGTGGCGGCCCACGGGCTGCCCTCCGGCGTGCCGAACAACGTCGGCTCGCGTGCCTATTTCACCGAGGCGCTGGAGCGTGGTGCAGCCGCCCAGTTCCTGCTCGGCCGCGCCACGCGCGAGCCCGGCGTGTACTTCAGCCAGCGCGTGATGAACAACGGCGCGGCGGTCGGCGTGGTCGTGGTCAAACAAGACTCCAAAACCCTCAACCGCCTGCTCGGCGATGCCGAGGGCGCACGCTTGCTGGTGACCGACGCCAACGGCGTGGTGGTGCTCGGCAACAGCGCCGAGATGCTGCTGCAGCGTGTGCCCGGCGGCCCGGTGCAGCCCGACGATTTCTGGAACGCCACCTACCAGCGCGTGCCACCCGTGCTGGCCTGGGCGCAGTCCGACACGGTCCACAACGGGCAGACTCTGTCCATCACGCGGCTCGGCGGCCTGCGCCATGTCACACGTTCGTCGGCGCTTGGCGACACGCCCTTCAGGGTCTGGGTGCTGGAACCCCTGAACGAAGAAACCCCGATCACACGCAGCACGCTGGTCGGCGCCGCGTTGGTCTGGCTGGCCGGCTGCCTGCTGATCTGGCTCAACTGGCGCCGCGTGCAACTGCTCGCCTTCGCGCAGCAGGCCAGGCGCGAGCTCTACGAGCTGGCCCAGGCCTTGCCCGTCACCGTGTTCCGCTACACCCAGCCGGCGCGGGGCGAACCCCGCTTCGCCTTTCTCGGCCGGGGTGTCGAAGAGTTGTTCGGCGTGCGCCTGCCCGAGATCGAAAGAGACCCCACGCTGCCCTGGCGGCTGGGAGGCACCGGCGCGCAGCCACCGACGCGGCCGCACGAATTCATGCTGCACAAGGGCGAGCAGTCGGCCTGGGTCCTGGCCGACAGCAGCGTCAAGCCCGAAGCCGACGGCAGTACCACCTACAACGGCTACTGGCTCGACATCACCGAGCGCCGCGAAGCGCGCGCACGTTTCTCGGCCGTGTTCGAGCACGCACCGACGAGCTACCTCTTCTTCGATGCGAAACAAGGCATCACGCACTGCAACCCGGCCACACTGCGATTGTTCGGCGTGGCCGACGCCAGCCTCGTGCTCGGGCGCACGCTGTGGTTCCCGGGGCTGTCGGCCGAGCTGCAGGCCGACGGGCAGGCGAGCCGCGAGAGCGCGCTCATGTCGTTGCGCGAGCACACTCGAACCGGCCAGCGCGTGCGCAGCTTCGAGTGGCGTTTTCAACGCAGCGATGGCCAGGAGTTCGACGCCGAAGTCCACGTCATCGCACTCGACTGGTCCAGCCGCCCGAGCTTCTGCGCCGTGGTGCACGACATCAGCGCGCGCAAGCACGCCGCACTGGCGATGCAGCAGGCGCGCGACGCGGCCGAGACGGCCAACCGCACCAAGTCGAGTTTTCTGGCCAACATGTCGCACGAGCTGCGCACGCCGATGAACGCGATTCTCGGCATGACCCACCTCGCGCTCGAAGACGGCCTGCCCGACAAGCAGCGCGACTACGTCCAGAAGGCGCACGGCGCGGCCTTCAACCTGCTGCAGATCCTGAACGACATCCTCGATCTCTCGAAGATCGAAGCCGGCCAGCTGGCGCTCGAGCGCATCGACTTCGAGCTCGAATCGGTGGTGAGCGAAATGGCGGACGTGGTCGGGCTCAAGGCCGACCAGAAAGGACTGGAGCTGGTCTTCAGTGCTTCGCCCGACTTGCCGCGCCGCCTGATCGGCGACCCGACGCGGCTGCGCCAGGTGCTGGTCAACCTGGCGAGCAACGCCGTCAAGTTCACCGAGGCCGGCGAAGTCCACATCGGCATGGAGACCGCGGTGCAGGGCAGCGACGGCGATGTCGTCGAACTGCACGGCTGGGTGCGCGACACCGGCGTGGGCATGAGCGTGGAAGAAATGTCGCGCCTGTTCGAGCCTTTCGTGCAGGCCGACAACTCGACCACGCGGCGCTTCGGTGGCACCGGCCTGGGCCTTGTGATCAGCCGCCAGCTGGTCGAGCGCATGGGCGGGCGCATGTGGGTCGAGAGCGAATCGGGCAAGGGCTCGACCTTTCACTTCAACGCCCGTTTCGGCCGCAGCGTGCCACGCGCGCCGGCCCGCGCCTGGATGGCCAACGAGCTGCGCGGCAAGCGTGTGCTGCTGGTCGACGACAACCAGACCGCGCTCGACGCGCTGGGCAGCATGCTCGATGCGCTCGGCCTCGTGGTCGACCGCGCGCTCGGCGGCGAGCAGGCCCTGCTGACGATCGAGCAGAGCCCCGAGCCCCACACCTGGTACCTGCTCGACTGGAAGATGCCCGGCATGGACGGCGTGGAGTGCGCGCGCCGCATCCTCGCCCTTCACCCGCTGGTGCAGCCCTGCATCCTGCTCGTCACCGCCTTCGCACGCGACGACGCCTTGCGTGCGGCGGCCGGCCTGGCACTCGCCGGCGTGTTGCAGAAGCCGGTCACGCCGTCGAGCCTGCACGATTGCCTGGTGCAGGCTCGGCGCGATGGCCCCCCTTCGCCGGCCGGCACACGCCGGGTGCGCCACACGCCCGACCTGTCGGACGCCGTGCACCAGCGCCTTGCCGGTGCACGCATCTTGCTGGTCGAAGACAACACGCTGAACCAGCAGCTCGCCTGCGAGCTGCTGCGCCGCGCCGGCATGGACGTGGTGGTCGCCGGCAACGGCGCCGAAGCCTTGCAATGCCTCGCCGGCGACGGCCCCTTCGACGGTGTGCTGATGGACTGCCAGATGCCGGTGATGGACGGGTACGCAGCCACCCGCACGCTGCGCGCCACACCCGAATGGCAAACGCTGCCGGTGATCGCGATGACCGCGAGCGCACTCACCGAAGACCGCGACCGGGCGCTGGCCAGCGGCATGAACGCGCACATCACGAAGCCGATCCACGTCGATTCGATGCTGCTGACGATGGCACGCTGGATCGGCACCCGCGGCGCGGCGCCGTTCGACGACAGCGCGTTCGCTGGCATCACGGTCGAGCCAGGCAGTGGCCCCGCGATCGACAGCGCTGCCGGCCTCGCCTACTGCGTGGGCAACGCCGACCTGTACCGCCGCCTGCTGGAGGGCTTTCGCAAGGCCGAGGCCGATTTTTCCGACGCGCTCGGTGCCGCCGTGGCCGAGCAGCGCTGGGCCGACGCACTGCGCCGCACCCACGACATGAAGGGCCTGGCCGGCACCATCGGTGCGCAGCGGCTGCACGCTTCGGTGAACGCGCTGTACCGGGCGCTTGCGGCGCAGCAGCGCGTTCAAGCCACCGAGCTCGCGGCACAGGTGGCCACCGAACTCGCGGTGGTGCTGAGCGAGATCGACGCGCTCGTCCCGCCCCGCTGACGGGCCGCGGACAGGGCGTTCAAATCACCCGCGTGCCAGCGCTGTCACACAGGGCTGACACAATCGGTTTTTCGCTGTGTCACCCACTCGCAGAGGTTCACACCATGGCCCACAAAAAACCCGCCCACGCTTTCGCGAAAACGCGCAAGAACTTCAAGACCGCCTCCGGCAAGGAGGGCCAGTTTTATTCACTGCCCGCACTCGCCAAGAGCTTCCCGAACGTGAACCGGTTGCCGGTCTCGATGCGCATCGTGCTGGAAAGCGTGCTGCGCAACTGCGATGGCCAGAAGGTCACCAAGGAGCACGTGGCCGAGCTCGCCAACTGGCAACCGAACACCGAGCGTGTCAACGAGATCCCGTTCGTCGTGGCCCGCGTGGTGCTGCAAGACTTCACCGGTGTGCCGCTGCTGGCCGACCTGGCCGCGATGCGCACCGTGGCGAAGCAGATGGGCAAGGACCCAAAGACGATCGAGCCACTGGTGCCGGTCGATCTGGTGGTCGACCACTCGATCATGATCGACCACTACGGTACGAAGAAATCGCTTGACCTGAACATGAAGCTGGAGTTCCAGCGTAATGAAGAGCGCTACCAGTTCATGAAGTGGGGCATGCAGGCCTTCGACACTTTCGGCGTGGTGCCGCCGGGCTTCGGCATCGTGCACCAGGTGAACCTCGAGTACCTCGCGCGCGGCGTGCACAAGACGAAGGACAAGGTCTACTACCCCGACTCGCTGGTCGGCACCGACAGCCACACGACCATGATCAACGGCATCGGCGTGGTCGGCTGGGGCGTGGGCGGCATCGAGGCCGAGGCGGGAATGCTCGGCCAGCCGGTGTACTTCCTGACGCCCGACGTGGTCGGCTTCGAGTTCACCGGGCGCATGCGCGAAGGCGTGACGGCGACCGACCTCGTGCTGACCGTCACCGAAATATTGCGGCGCGAAAAAGTCGTCGGCAAGTTCGTCGAATTCTTCGGCGAAGGCACGGCCAGCCTGGCGCTGCCCGACCGCGCGACCATCGGCAACATGGCACCGGAATACGGCGCGACGATGGGCTTCTTTCCTGTCGACGACAAGACGCTTGCGTACTTCAAGGGCACCGGCCGCACCACGGCCGAGATCGAGGCTTTCGAGGCCTATTTCCGCGCCCAGGGCATGTACGGCGTGCCGGGCGCGGCGGGTGCATCGAAGCAGCTCGCCGACATCCAGTACACGAAGGTGGTGTCGCTCGATCTGGGCACGGTCGCGCCGAGCCTGGCCGGCCCGAAGCGGCCGCAAGACCGCATCGAACTCGGCAACGTGAAGGCACAGTTCGCATCGCTGTACAGCAAGCCGCCGAGCGAGAACGGTTTCAACCTGCCGGCAGCGCACCTGCACACGCGCCATCTGGTGCGCGCGCAGGACGCGGTGGTGAAAGCGCCTGCGCCTGCATTCGCCGCCGCACCCGGCGCGCCACGCCAGATCGTCGAGATGGTCGGTGGCCACCCGACGCTGGAAGCAGCGCAGTCGGAAGCGCCGTCCAGGCAACCCGAGGTCGGCGACATCTCGCTCGGCAACGGCGACGTGCTGATCGCTGCGATCACCTCGTGCACCAACACCTCGAACCCGAGCGTGCTGCTGGCCGCCGGACTGCTGGCGAAGAAGGCGGTCGAAGCCGGCCTGAAGGTCGCGCCGCACATCAAGACCTCGCTCGCACCGGGCTCGCGCATCGTCACCGAGTACCTGGAGAAAGCCGGCCTGCTGCCCTACCTCGAAAAGCTCGGCTTCAACGTGGCCGCCTACGGCTGCACCACCTGCATCGGCAACGCCGGCGACCTGCGCCCGGAGTTCAACGAGGCGATCACGAAGAACGACCTGATCTGCGCCGCCGTGCTCTCGGGCAACCGCAACTTCGAAGCGCGCATTCACCCGAACCTGAAAGCCAACTTCCTCGCCAGCCCGCCGCTGGTGGTGGCCTACGCGATCGCCGGCACCGTCAACAAGGACCTGATGAGCGAGCCGCTCGGCAAAGGCAAGGGCGGGCGCGACGTGTACCTCGGCGACGTCTGGCCGACGAGCGATGAGATCTACGCGCTGATGAAGTACGCGATGAACGGCAAGGCCTTCCGCGCCAACTACGACAAGGTCGCCACCGAACCCGGCAAGCTGTGGGAAACATCAAGGGCGTGAAGGGGCAGGTCTACAACTGGCCGAAGTCGACCTACATCGCCGAGCCGCCGTTCTTCGACGGCTTCGAGATGATCCCGAAAGCGGCCGCCACCGGCATCACCGGCGCCCGCGCGCTGGGCGTGTTCGGCGACTCGATCACCACCGACCACATCTCCCCGGCCGGTTCGATCAAGGAAGACGGCCCGGCCGGCAAATGGCTGCTGGCCAACGGCGTGCTGAAGGCCGACTTCAACTCCTACGGTTCGCGTCGCGGCAACCACGAGATCATGATGCGCGGCACCTTCGCCAACGTGCGCATCAAGAACCGCATGATCCCCGCGAAAGCGGACGGTTCGGCGGTCGAGGGCGGCATCACGTTCCACCAGCCGAGCGGCGAACTGCTGTCGATCTACGACGCGGCGATGAAGTATGTGGCCGAAGGCACGCCGACGATGGTGTTCGGCGGCGAAGAGTACGGCACCGGCTCGTCGCGCGACTGGGCGGCCAAGGGCACCCAGCTGCTGGGCGTGAAGGCCGTGATCGTGCGCTCGTTCGAGCGCATCCACCGCTCCAACCTGGTCGGCATGGGCGTGCTGCCGCTGCAATTCATCGGCAACGATTCGGTCGAAACGCTGGGCATCACCGGCAAGGAAGTCTACGACCTGAAGGGCCTGGAAGGCGAGATCAAGCCGCAGCAACTGGCGACCCTGGTGATCCACCGCGCCAACGGCAGCAAGCAGGAAG
>JANYFX010000461.1 GCA_025359585.1 Rhizobacter sp.
CGGACTTGCGAGGCGGCACATCGTATCGCGTCAACACTCTGACCGAAGAGTTCATGCGAATCATGATCGACGAGCACTACCTGTCACCGTTGCGCCTGAGCATGAGCGAGGTGCACAGGATGATCGAAGGTGCACTTCTCAAGAAGAACCAAGGGTTGCCGCCCGCGCACAGGCACAGGATCCCGGGCCTTTCCACTGTCGAGCGGCGGATCAAGGACCGCCCCGCCTATGACGTGTATGCCGCACGGCACGGCAAATCTGCAGCCGACTACAAGTTTCGGTCGAGCAACCGCGGCTATTCGAACAGCATTCCGTTCATGGCGGAATTCCAGATCGACCACACCTGGCTCGACATCTTGGTGATCTGCAAGCACACCAAGCTGGTGCTCGGCCGGCCACGCCTAACGCTTTGCGTTGAACCCCGGACTGGCATGGTGGCCGGCTTCACGATCGGCTTCGATGGCATGTCCAGCATCGTTGTGCTTGAGTGCCTGCGTCAAGCGATCCTGCCGAAGGACCAGGAAGCGCTCAAGGTCATGAAGGTGCAAGGCACGTGGAACGCGTACGGCAAGCCGCTGATGCTGAACATGGACAACGGGGCCGACTTCCACTCAGAGGCGTTGGTCTCGGGATGTCAAGAACTCGACATCGATCTCAAGTGGGACGGGAAGCGGATGCCGTGGTTCAAGGCGACCGTTGAGCGGACAGTCCTCGAGTTCGTCACCAAGGGTACGGGCTATCTTTCCGGGGCCGTTCTGAAGCCGCACATGTTCAAGCTCCTCGGCCTGGATAAGGATCCCAAGAACGATCCTTCCAAGTGGGCCGTTCTCGATCTTGACCAATTAAACGAGGTGCTGCACACATGGCTGGTCGATCAGTATCTGCAGGCGCCGAACAGCGGCAAGGGGAAGATCTCTCGCGCACAACTGTGGTCGCAGCTAGCTCGCCCAGAAGACATTCAACTTCCCGCGAACCTGGACGAGTTCGATCTGCTGTGCACCGTTCCTCTGACTCGCACGATCACGCACACCGGCATTGCCATCTGTGACCTGAAGACATTCAATTCAGAGGCTCTTCAGGACATGCGTGTCCGCCACGGCGCGCAGGGCGTCACCGTCAAGATTCGCTACTCGCCTCGGAAGCTCGACAAGCTCTGGTTCCAGGAGATCGGGGGCGATGCGTGGCACGAGGTTCTCAACAGCGACCCCGAGACCAACGATCTCTCCGAGCACCAGATCAAGGTCCTCCACGCCAACCAGGCACTGGCGGCCGAGGAGGGTCGGAAGATCACCTTCGCAGAGTCGCGCATCGAGACGTCGAAGCACGCTTTGGAGCTGATCGTGGCGAAAACTCAAGCAGAGCGCCGTTTGGGCAAAAAGCTTCTGGACCCGGAGAGCCAGAGGACGAAGGGCAACAGGGGTGCGAAGAAATTCGGTGAGCCCAAGGTCGACGATATGCCCAACACGCTTGTCCCATCCAACGTCGTCTCTCTCGTTCCAGCGACAACGCCGGCCGTCGACCCAATTGCGCCAGCGCCAAAGAAGCAGTTCGTCATCCCCTTGTTCAACCGCGCCTGATCATTTTTACCACCATTCAGAAGGACATCTGGTGAACACACCCATCGATCTCATTTCAACCATCGCCACTCCGGCGACCACTTCGCTTAGCCGAGACTACATCGAGCACTTTGGCTTCACCACTGCGCTTGACGCCATCAAGGAAGCTCATGCCAGCTATGGTTCTGGCGATCGGCCCATCAACGTTCGCATTCAGGGCGTGAGCGGCGTCGGCAAGACCTCGGCGTTCGCCGTCTATGCCAAGCGGCATCCAATGCGAAAGAGTTCGTACGGCACCGTTGTGCCTGTTGTCCTGGTCTCCGTTCCGGCGCAACCGACCTCGAAGGTTCTCTACACGAATATCCTTCGGTCACTTGGTGCGAACGAGCCTGGATCAGGTACGGCAGAGCATCAGCGCATGCGTATCTTGCTGCTGTTCCAGGCATGTCGCGTCGAACTGCTCCTGATCGACGAGGTTCAGCATTTCATCGACCGCGGCACCGCTCGAAGCCATGCCGCGGTCGCGGACGCACTGAAGTCTCTGCTGGACGAGCTCGACATCCCGTGCGTCCTGGGTGGCGCGCCGCGCAGCTCGAAGCTCTTCGATCTGAACAACCAGCTTCGCAATCGCTTCACTCGTGTCGTCGCATTGCGCCCGTTTGATGGCACGAGCGAGGAGGGCCTGCTGCCTCTCATGGGCTTCTTGGCTGCGCTTCTTGACAGCTTTGACGAGAGGATCAAGTCGTTTCTACTTGATCCTCAGATCGCACAGCGCTTGTTCTATGCAACCGATGGCATTCCACGTCTCATCGTCGACTTCCTCCTCGAGTTTCGCAAGCAGGTCTCGACCTACACACATCAGCCCAGCTTGG
>JANYFX010000493.1 GCA_025359585.1 Rhizobacter sp.
TCGCTGGTGCACCAGGTGATCCGCGAGAGCGGCTACGAAGAGCTGCTCTCCAGCGGCATCGTCATCACCGGCGGCGCTGCCGTGATGCCCGGCATGGTCGAGCTCGGCGAAGACATCTTCCTCAAACCCGTGCGCAAGGGCATCCCAACCTACCACGGCGCGCTCTACGACATGGTCTCGAACCCGCGATCTGCCACGGTGATGGGCCTGCTCGAAGAAGCCCGCATCGCGCGTTCGCGCGGGCAGCGCGCGGCGCAGCAGGCGGGTTCGGTCAAGACACTTTTCGGGCGCGCCAGGGACTGGTTCCTGGGCAACTTCTGAAACAGGGGCGAGCATGAAAAACAACCTCCATTCACGCCAGCTCGGCCACCCCTGCCACGGGCTGGACCCACCACCCGCGCGACACCAGCGACCTCGGACCCCGGCACCGCCGGGTCACCATGGCGAATAGAGCAAGTGGAACAAGCAAGGCGGGCTCGCGGCCCGTCAAAAAATCGGCAACTGCATTGAAGTATTTTTGGAGAATCACATGGCCATCGAAATGATCGAAGAGTTCAGCATGGGTACGCAGATCAAGGTGATCGGCGTGGGCGGCGGCGGCGGCAACGCGGTCGAACACATGATCGCGCAAGGCGTGCAAGGCGTGGAATTCGTCTGCGCCAACACCGACGCGCAGGCGCTCAACCGCTCGGCGGCGCACAACCTGATCCAGCTCGGCACCACCGGCCTCGGCGCAGGCGCCAAGCCCGAAGCCGGCAAGGCCGCGGCCGAAGAAGCGGTCGACCGCATCCGCCAGGCGATCGAAGGTTCGCACATGCTCTTCATCACCGCCGGCATGGGCGGCGGCACCGGCACCGGCGCCGCGCCGGTGATCGCTCGTGTGGCGAAAGAAATGGGCATCCTGACCGTGGGCGTGGTCACCAAGCCGTTCGAGTTCGAAGGCAACCGCCGCATGAAGTCGGCCGACGCCGGCCTGGCCGAACTCGAAGCCAACGTCGACTCGCTGATCGTGATCCTGAACGACAAGCTGCTCGACGTGCTGGGCGACGACATCACGCAAGACCAGGCCTTCGCGCACGCCAACGACGTGCTGAAGAACGCCGTCGGCGGCATCAGCGACATCATCCACATGCCGGGCCTCGTGAACGTCGACTTCGAAGACGTGAAGACCGTGATGAGCGAGCCGGGCAAGGCGATGATGGGCACCGCGATCGCGAGCGGCCCCGACCGTGCGACCAAGGCCGCCGACGCGGCCGTGGCCTGCCCGCTGCTCGAAGGCATCGACCTGTCGGGTGCGCGTGGCGTGCTGGTGCTGATCGCGGCCAACCGCAACACTTTCAAGCTGGCCGAAAGCCGCAACGCGATGAACACCATTCGCCGCTACGCCGCCGACGACGCGCACGTGATCTACGGCACCGCGTACGACGAAAGCCTGGGCGACCAGCTGCGCGTGACCGTGATCGCCACGGGCCTGAGCCCGCAGCGCCGCCAGCAGCAGGCGCCGATGAGCGTGGTGCACAGCATGCCGGCGCAACGCACCGGCACGCACGACCTGCCGATCCTGCAGAACGCGCTGACCCAGCAGCCGATGCAGGTCGGTGGCAACGCGCCGCATGACTACAGCGCGCTGACCACACCGAGCGTGTGGCGCAACGGCCGCACCGCGGCGGCCAAGGTCGATGCGCTGGCGAGCAACGGCATGGACGAGATCGAGATCCCGGCCTTCCTGCGCAAACAAGCCGACTGATGCTGGCGACACGTCCTTTTCTGGCGCGCCGGCGCCCGGAGAGGACGGAGGCCCAAAGTCCCGCGCTGGGTCAGGCGGGGCCGAAGCCTCCTAAAATCGCCGGCATGCTGCAGCAACGCACCCTCAAGTCGATCACGCGCGCCGTGGGCGTGGGCCTGCACGGCGGGCAGCGCGTGGAACTGACCCTGCGGCCGGCGGCAGTCGACACCGGCATCGTGTTCCGGCGTGTCGACCTGCCGGTGCCGGTGGACATTCCGGTCAACGTGGCAGCGGTGTGCGACACCCGCATGGCGACCACGATCTCGCCCGGTGGTGACACCGGCGCGCCCAAGGTCAACACCATCGAGCACCTGCTGTCGGCCTGCGCGGGCCTGGGCATCGACAACCTGGTGGTCGACATCACGGCCGAAGAAGTGCCGATCCTCGACGGCTCGGCGGCGTCGTTCGTGTTCCTGCTGCAAAGCGCGGGCATCGCGTTGCAGGACGCGCCCAAGCGCTTTCTGCGCATCTTGAAGCCGGTGGAAGTGCGGCAAGGCGAGGGCGCTTCGGCGATCTGGGCACGGCTCGACCCGCTCGACGGCTACACGTTGACCTTCGAGATCGCGTTCGACCACCCGGCCGTCAACCAGACCGGCCAGCGTGTCGTCTTCGACATGGGCTCGGGCCAGTACAAGCAGCAGATCGCACGCGCGCGCACCTTCGGCTTCACGAAGGACGTGGAGACGATGCGCTCGCGCGGCCGCAGCCTGGGCGGCAGCATGGACAATGCGATCGTGGTCGACGATTACAAGGTGCTCAACAACGAAGGCCTGCGCTACGACGACGAGTTCGTCAAGCACAAGATCCTCGACGCCATCGGCGACATGCACGTGGTCGGCCACCCGCTGCTCGCCGCCTACAGCGGCTTCAAGTCGGGCCATGCGCTGAACAATAAACTGCTGCGCGCGGTGCTGGCCGACCGCAGCAACTACGAGATCGCAACCTTCGAAGACGCGGCTCGCGCGCCCGCCGGCTTTGCCGAACTGGCGCCGGCCTGGTGATGGCGCCTACTTGAACGATGCTGATCTTCCGCTGGCTGTTTCTACTGCTGCTGGGCGCCGGTGCGGTGAGCCTGGCCATGTACGTCGGCACCGGTCAGCAGCGCTTTCGCGTGATCGGCATTCGCCTGGTGAAGTGGACGGTGGTGGCCGCGCTCGCTTTTTTCGCGGTGCTCATTCTCGAGCGCTTGGCGGTGATTTTGTGAAGGTCGACCCATGACGGTTTTTCGCTGGATCATCGGCGTCATCGCGGCCATTCTGGCCGCGGGCTCGGTGGTGTGCTTCGTGCTCTTCATCAGCCTGGACATCGATGTCTGGATCCAGCGTGCCCGCAGCTTCCGGCGCGGCACTTACCTCGCCTGCCTCACGTGGTTCAATGTCGAGGTCTGGGGCCGCGTGCTCTGGACGATCATCCACTGGTGACGCTGGCCGGCAAGGTCAGCCCGAGGAAGGCCAGCACGTCCGGCAGGTCTGCGTCGAAGTCGCTCAACGCGTGGTCGCTGCCTTCGAGCAGCCTGATCTTGCAGCCGCGGTAGCGCGTGCTCATTTCGACCCAGCTCAACACCTCGTCGCCTTTGGCGATGACCGCGAAGTATCGTTCGAGCTTCGTCAATTCGCCGGGTGCGATGGCACGCAGTTCGTCTATGAACTCGGGTCGAAAAAAGAACCGCTCGTTGCTGTGCCACGCGGTCGTTTCGCCGATGTATTTCGCGAGATCGCGCGCTGGCTCGATGGCGGGGTTCAGCAACACGGCGCGACAGCCCAGATGCTCGGCGACGGCTGTCGCATAGAAGCCGCCGAGCGAGCTGCCGATCACGCCGGTTTGCGCTGCGGGACAATGCGCGGTCCCGTCGAACAGCATCTGCATCGCCTCGGCCGGCGAAGGCGGGAGCTGCGGGCACCACCATGTCAGATCGGGCCGGTGCTGCTGCACCCATGCCGCCATCACACGCGCTTTCGTCGACTGCGGCGACGAGCGAAAGCCGTGCAGGTAGAGCAGGTGCGTGACGGGCTCGGCCATCAACGCGCCGCGCCCAGCGCCTCCAGCAGCTTCGTGTGCACGCCGCCGAAGCCGCCGTTGCTCATGCAAAGAATGTGGTCGCCGGGCCGCGCCGCCGCG
>JANYFX010000563.1 GCA_025359585.1 Rhizobacter sp.
GCCTGATCGCCGCAGTCGCCCGCAACGGCGCGATCGGCAAGAACAACCAGTTGCTCGTTCACCTTCCCGGTGATCTTCCACGCTTCAAGAAACTCACGCTCGGCTGCCCGGTGATCATGGGCCGCAAGACCTGGGACTCGATCGGCCGGCCGCTACCACAGCGGCGCAACATCGTCATCACGCGCAACCCGGCATGGCAGGCCACCGGCGCGGACGTGGCGGCGTCGTTGGCCGATGCGCTCGCGAGCGTGGCCAACGAGCCGCGTGTGTTCGTGATCGGCGGCGCGCAGATCTATGCACAGGCCCTGCCGCTCGCCGACGAACTGGCGCTGACCGAGATTGACGCCGACTTCGACGGCGATGCCTATTTCCCCGAATGGGACCGTGCGCGGTTCCAGCAGACTTCACGCGAAGACCACGCCACCCCGCAAGGCCTTCGCTACAGTTTCACGCACTACGACAACACCCGAGGAGACTGACATGTCCGCAGACGGCTTCCACGTGCACGGCCCGCACGACCACGAACTCGAACACGCGGCGGAGCACGAGCCCGACGGCATGGCCGGCAGACTCGCCGTGGCGACTGCCGTGCTCGCCACGGTGGGGGCACTCTTCTCGTACATGGGGGGCGCCACCCAGTCGAACGCCGGCCTGTTCAAGAACGACGCGGCGATCAAGAAAACCGAGGCCGCCAACCAGTGGGCCTTCTACCAAGCCAAGAGCAACAAGCAGAACCTGGCAGAGATCGCGGTCGATCTGGCGCCCGAGCCGCGCCGCGCGTTCTACGCCGAAGAAGCCAAGCGCTACAAAGCCGAAAAGGGCGAGATCCAGGTCGCCGCCAAGAAGCTCGAAGAAGAGTCGGCCGCCAAGGACAAACAAAGCGAGGAACAGCTTCACCAGCACCACCGCTGGGCTCAGGCCACCACCGCACTGCAGATCGCGATCGCGATGGCGGCCATCGCCTTGTTGACCAAGAGCAAAGGCCTGGTCAAGGGCGTGTTCGGCTTGAGCATCATCGGGGTGACGCTGGGTGCACTGGCCTGGCTGCACATCTGAACGAAAGGCCGTTTGCATGAAGCTCGCCACCTGGAACGTCAACTCGCTCGGCGTGCGCTTGCCGCAGGTGCTCGACTGGCTCGCAGCCCACCAGCCCGATGTGCTGTGCCTGCAGGAAACCAAACTCACCGACGACAAGTTTCCTCACACCGAGTTGTCCAGCGCCGGCTACCAGGTGCAATGGTTCGGGCAGAAGACCTACAACGGCGTGGCGCTGATCTCGCGCTCCGCGGCCACCGAGATCGTGAAGAACATCCCCGGCCTCGACGACCCCCAGGCCCGCGTGATTGCCGGAACGGTCGAGGGCGTGCGCGTGATCGGCGCCTACATCCCGAACGGGCAGGACGTCGAGAGCGACAAGTTCATCTACAAGCTGCGCTGGCTGACGGCGCTGCGCGAATGGCTCGCCACCGAGTTGGCAGCGCACCCGAAACTCGTGCTGATGGGCGACTACAACATCGCCCCCGAAGACCGAGACGTGCACGACCCGGTGCTGTGGGCCGGCCAGGTGCTGTGCACGCCCGAGGAGCGCGCGCATTTCAAGGCCCTGATCGCGCTCGGCCTGTCTGATGCGTTCCGCCTCTTCGAACAGCCGCCAAAAAGCTGGAGCTGGTGGGACTACCGCAACCTCGCGTTCCGCAAGAACCAGGGTTTGCGCATCGACCACATTCTCGTGAGCGACTCACTGCGCGCAAAGGTCACTGCCTGCGTGATCGACAAGCCGACCCGAAAGAACGAGCGACCGAGTGATCACGCGCCGGTGCTGGTCGACCTCGACCCCGGCTGAGGGCGCGGCCCTCAGTCGTCGAGGCCCAGTTCCTGAATCTTGCGGGTGATCGTGTTGCGCCCGATGCCGAGCTTCTGTGCCGCTTCGATGCGGCGCCCGCGCGTGATCTCGAGGGCCGTGTGAATGAGCTGCGCTTCGAACTTGCGCGTCAGCGTGTCCCACACCTCGGGTTGACCGGCCAGCAGCAGGGCGCGAGCGTCTTGCTCCAGACCGGTGAGCCAGTTCGTGGCGGGCGCAGCGCCTGAAACCGGCGCGTCCACCCCCACCGGGCCGGCAGCCTGCATGGCCGCAGGCGCCGCCGGAGCGTCGAAAACCGGGGCCGCCAGAACCGAAGCGGCCACCGCGACCACGGCAGGCATGGCCTGCAACTCGGGCGGCAAGTCTTTGGCTTCGATCATCTGCGCCGGCGCCATCACCGTCAGCCAGTGGCAGATGTTCTCGAGCTGCCGCACGTTGCCGGGAAAGTCGAAGCGCGTCAGCCGCGCCAGTGCCGCATCGGTGATGCGCTTGGCTTCGACACCGAGTTCCTTCGCACTCTTCTGCAGGAAAAACCGCGTCAGCGCAGGCACGTCTTCGTTGCGTTCGCGCAGCGCAGGCAAGCGCAGGCGGATGACGTTCAGGCGGTGAAACAGGTCTTCGCGAAACGCACCCAGCCGCACCCGGTCTTCGAGGTTCTGATGGGTGGCTGCGATCACGCGCACGTTGCTGCGCATCGGGTTGTGGCCACCGACGCGGTAGTACTGGCCGTCGGACAGGACCCGAAGCAAACGGGTCTGCAGGTCGAAGGGCATGTCGCCGATCTCGTCGAGAAACAGCGTGCCGCCGTCGGCCTGCTCGAAGCGGCCGCGGCGCGTGGTCTGCGCGCCGGTGAAGGCGCCACGCTCGTGGCCGAAGAGCTCCGACTCGAGCAGGTCTTTGGGAATGGCGGCGGTGTTGATCGCCACGAACGGGCCGCTCGCGCGCGGACTGTGCTTGTGCAGCGCGTTGGCCACGAGCTCCTTGCCCGAGCCCGACTCGCCGGTGATCAACACCGTGACGATGCTCTGGCTCAGCCGGCCGATGGCGCGAAACACGTCCTGCATGGCAGGCGCCTGGCCGAGCATCTCGGGCATCTGCGCGGCTTTCTCGTCTCGCACTTCTTCGCGCAGGCTTTCTTCGACCGCACGCCGGATCAGCTCCACCGCCTTGGGCAGGTCGAAAGGTTTCGGAAGGTACTCGAACGCGCCGCCCTGAAACGCGCTCACGGCGCTGTCGAGGTCGGAATAGGCCGTCATGATGATGACCGGCAATGCGGGGTGGCTCTCGCGCACCTTGCTCAGCAGGTCGATGCCCGAGCCGCCGGGCATGCGGATGTCGGAAACGAGCACCTGCGGCTCGTCGTCTTCGAGCGCGGCGAGCACGTCGCGCGGGTTCGTGAAGCTGCGCACCGTGAACTCTTCGCGCGTCAGCGCCTTCTCCAGCACGAAGCGGATGGATTGGTCGTCGTCAACGATCCAGATGGGTTTCATGCAGTGCCCGCGGTTCGTTTGTCTGTGGCCCGCCCCGGGTTCTCGCGACAGCTCGTGGCAATCGGCGGGCCTAGGGTAGCGGAATCACGATCCTGAAAATCGTCTTGCCCGGTTCACTCTCGCATTCGACCGTGCCCAGGTGTTGCTGCACGAACGTTTGCGCGAGCGTGAGCCCAAGACCTGAGCCGCCGTCCCGCCCCGATACCAGCGGGTAGAAGATGCGGTCCCGCAAGGACTCGGGCACGCCCGGGCCGTTGTCCTGAATATGCAAGTCCAGTGCCAGACGGTAGCGCTGCTTGCCCAGCGTCACCTGGCGGGCGATCCGGGTGCGCAGCAGGATGCGTGCGTCGCCGCTTGCAATCCGCTCGGCCAGCGCCTGCGCGGCGTTGTGGGCGATGTTGAGCACGGCCTGGATTAGCTGCTCGCGGTCGCCGCGAAAGTCGGGAATCGAGGTGTCGTAGTCGCGCTCCACCGTCAGGCCGCGCGGAAACTCGGCCAAGATCAGCGCCCGCACGCGCTCGCACACTTCGTGGATGTTCACGTCGCTCACCACGTGCGGCTTGCGGTGCGGCGCCAGCAGGCGGTCGACCAGCCCTTGCAGGCGGTCGGCCTCGTTGATGATGACCTGGGTGTATTCGGTCAGCGCGCGCGACTCGACTTCCATCTCGAGCAGCTGCGCTGCGCCGCGAATGCCCCCGAGCGGGTTCTTGATCTCGTGCGCGAGGTTGCGGATCAGCTCCTTCGTGACCTGCGCCTGGTCGAGCGCACGCTCTTCGCGGTCTTGCCGGGTCTGCTGCTCGATCTCGACCAGCTCGACGACCACGTAGGGCGACTGGTCCATCTGGTTCACGATCACGTGCACCGGCAGCGGCTCGCCCGGCGCACCCGCCGGGCGGCGCAACAGGGCTTCGAGGCGGCTCGTCGAGTACTCGTTGCGGCTCACCGCCACCACGGTGTCACGCAGCCGCGCGGAGTCGGCAAACCAGTCGAACACCGAGCTGCGCTGCACGTTGCGGCGCGACAGACCGAGAACGCTCTCGAACGAGGCGTTGGCAAAAATGCACTGCCCTTCGATGCCGACCACGGCCACCATGGTCGCGAGGTGATCGAAGGCCGCGTAGGGCGAGATCGGCGCAGTCTGTGGCTCGCTCTCGCGCACGGGCTTCGGCTCGCGTCTCACGACGGCAGCTTGGCCAGCTCGCGCTTGATGGAAGCGATGTCGTTTTCCTTGCGGGCCAGCGCGGCCTTCATGTCGCTCACACGCTCGATGTACTTCTGGTTGTTCTTCTCGTCGCCCCGGCGCTCGGGTTCGCCGTTGTTGAACTCGGTGCGCATGGCGGCCAGGCGCTCTTCTTCGCGCTTGAGTTCGGCTTCGAGAATGCGGCGTGCATCGTTGTCGCGCGCACGCTGCTCGGCCGGGTCGACGCGGGTGACCGCCGGGCCCGAGGCCGAGCCAGCGGCACCGGTCGAAGGCCGCTGCTTGGTGATCTGGATGATCGTGATCGGCGCACCGTCGATGGTCTTGCAGCCCCTGTCCTTGGCTTCCTTGGCGGTGATCGTGTTGTTGTAGTCGTTGCCGGGGCAGCGGTACATCGTGCCGGTGTCCGCGGCACCGAGCGCTGCGAACCCGACACTTCCCAGCGCTAGGCCCAGCGCCCACCCTCGCCCCGCCGATTTCGAAAAGCTCATGCGACTGTTCTCCACACCGATGCAACGCGGCACGTGCTCGCGCCGCCTACAGGTCAGAGCGGATTGTGTCGCACCTTGCGGACGCTTCGCACAGAGCACCCACAAAGTGAAAGGGACGGCTCGCGCCGTCCCTTGATTGCCCGTCGGCCCGTCTGACGACGAAGCCTTTACAGCGTGTAGTACATGTCGAACTCGATCGGGTGCGTGGCCATGCGGAAGCGCGTCACTTCCTGCATCTTCAGGTCGATGTAGGCATCGATGTACGCGTCGGTGAACACACCGCCCTTGGTCAGGAAAGCGCGGTCCTTGTCGAGGTAGTCGAGCGCCTGGTCGAGGCTGTGGCACACGGTCGGGATCAGCTTGTCCTCTTCCGGCGGCAGGTGGTACAGGTCCTTGCTGGCGGGTTCGCCCGGGTGGATCTTGTTTTCCACGCCGTCGAGGCCGGCCATCAGCATGGCCGAGAAGCCGAGGTACGGGTTCATCAGCGGATCGGGGAAACGCGCTTCGACGCGGCGGCCCTTCGGGTTCGCCACGTGCGGAATGCGGATCGAGGCCGAGCGGTTCTTCGCCGAGTAGGCCAGCTTCACCGGCGCTTCGTAGCCCGGCACCAGGCGCTTGTACGAGTTCGTGCCCGGATTGGTGATGGCGTTCAGCGCGCGGGCGTGCTTGATGATGCCGCCGATGTAGTACAGCGCGAATTCGCTCAGGCCGGCGTAGCCGTCACCGGCGAACAGGTTCTTGCCGTCTTTCCAGACCGACTGGTGCACGTGCATGCCCGAGCCGTTGTCGCCGACGATCGGCTTGGGCATGAAGGTCGCGGTCTTGCCGTAGCTGTGGGCCACGTTCTGGATC
>JANYFX010000630.1 GCA_025359585.1 Rhizobacter sp.
CCCATCGCGAAAAACTCAGCCGCGTTATTCCAGTGCATCTTTGACCCAATCGGCGCTCGCTTCGCGCTCGAGAATGATGTTGCGCACGCGAGCGAGCGCCACCGCGATCGCGTACATCCAGAAAGCCAGCGCCATCAGCAGCATGCCCCAGAGCATGGTCTGCGCCATCGACGGCGAGCGTGTCAGTGATACAGACGCGCCCTGGTGCAGAGTGTTCCACCACTTGACCGAAAAATAGATGATGGGCACGTTGACGACCCCGACGATCGCCAGCACCGCACCGGCCCGGTCGGCGCGGCGCGGGTCGTCGATGGCGGCCTGCAGGGCCATGAAACCGAGGTAGAGGAAGAGCAGGATCAGCTCGGACGTGAGGCGCGCGTCCCAGACCCACCACGCGCCCCACATCGGCTTGCCCCAGAGCGAGCCGGTCGCCAGCGAGAGAAAAGCGAACAGCGCGCCGGTGGGCGCCAGCGCCGTCGCCATCATGGCCGACAGGCGGGTGTTGAAGGCCAGGCCGATCGCGGCCCAGAAAGCCATCGCGCAGTAGATCACCATCGACATCCAGCTCGCCGGCACGTGCACGAAGATGATCCGGTAGCCCTCGCCCTGCTGGGCGTCGGTGGGTGCCACGAAGAAGCTGATCCACAGGCCGGCGATGCCCAGCAGCACGGCAGCCCAGGCGAACGGCGGCAGCAGGCGCCCGGCCAGCGGGTAGAAGGCGGCGGGCGAGGCGAATCGCCACCAGAGTGAAGGAGTTTTGTTCATCTATTCGATTGCAATGCGAAGGGCCACGGTCGCCGCCCACGGCGCGAAGAATACGGTGATCGCGAGCAAAGCGCCCAATATGGACAACTGCGGCCCGGCGCCCAGGCCTGCGGCATGGGCCTCGACCGCGCCCGCGCCGAAGATCAGGGTCGGGATGAAGAGTGGCAGCACCAGCAACGCGAGCAAGGCGCCACCGCCGCGCACGCCGAGGGTCAGGGCGGCGCCGACCGCGCCGATCAGGCTCAGCACCGGTGTGCCGATCAGCAGCGCGACCACCATGACCTGGAGCGTGCCAACGTCGAGGTCGAACTGCAAACCGAGCAGCGGTGCGATCAGCACCAGCGGCAAGCCGCACAGCAGCCAGTGCGCGGCGATCTTGCCGGCCACGAGCAAGGTAAAAGATTGTGGCGACAGCAGCATCTGCTCCAGCGTGCCGTCGGCGTGGTCGGCCGCGAACAGGCGCGGCAGGCCGAGCAGCGTCGCCAGCAGTGCCGCGACCCAGATCACACCGGGCGCGATGCGCCGCAGCAGCTCGGGCTCGGGGCCGATGCCGAGCGGGAACAGCGTGACGACGACCACGAAGAAGAACAGCGCCGTGACGACCTCGCTGCGGCGGCGCGCGGCGAGCAGCAGGTCGCGGCGGGCTGCGATCCAGAGTGCGCTCACAAGACCACCTCGGCGCCGCCGGCGAGCGGCACCGGCTGGTGGCTCGTCAGCACCGCCATGCCACCGGCCGCGAGGTGGGCCTGGATCAGCTCGCCGACGAGGGCGACGGCGTTCGTGTCGAGTGCAGCGAAAGGTTCGTCCAGCACCCACAGCATGGCCGGGCGAACCAGCAGGCGGGCCAGCAGCACACGGCGCTTCTGGCCCGCCGAGAGCCAGCGTGTCGGCAGGTTGCCGCGGCCGTGCAGGCCGATCCGCTGCAGCGCCGACAAGGCACCGGCTTCGTTGAGCGGCAGGCCGTCGAGCTCGTTGCCGAGGCGCAGGTTTTCGAGCGGCGTGAGCTCGTCTTTCACGGCCGCGTGGTGGCCCAGATACAACAGCGCGCGTTTGAATTCGTCACCGCACTCGGCGATCGGTACGCCGCCCCAGCAGACCTCGCCATGGTCGGGTTCGCTCAGGCCGACGAGCGTGCGCAGCAAGGTGGTCTTGCCGGCCCCGTTGGTGCCCGTGACCTGCAGCCATGCACCCGGCGCCAGCGATAGGCTGAGGTCCTTGAACAACAGGCGCTCGCCCCGGGAACAGGCAAGGTGGGTGGCGCTGAGCATGGAGGCGGTGGCGGCGTGGGTTCGGGTGGGTGTCGAAGGCTTGGCACCGCCTGTACGCACGCGGAGCGCTGCATTATCTGCGGAACCCGAGGCCGTCTCGATCGAGTGCGAAACGCGTCGTTCGGACCGACCAATTTGGTCGCTACCGAACACATTTGAAGCGTCTGCTTGCAGACCCGACAAATGCTGACGGATTCTTCTGCGACCGGATGTAAGGTGCTCGCCAGTTGCCAACTATTGACGCCTTTTGAGGCGCGACAAGGCTCGATGATGCGGTCCCGAAGCAGGCACACGGTTTGCCTCTTTCGGGCCGACAGCAAGAGCTCGATGAGCCACAACAGCAGGGAAAGCGGAGTGAAAACACCTCAGGTTCGGTTCAAGCCACATAACGCGTTATTGCCGCGTGGTGTGGTTGCGGACCGTGCGCTTTCCCGGGGGCGGCCATGATCTTCGGCTCGTCGAATTCCGGCCGCCGCTCGATGGACTTCGGGCGTGGCGGTGCCGTCGCACAAGGCGACTGGCATGCCCGCGAAGAAGCCATCATGGGCACCGCGATCCGGGTCGAACTGTGGAGTGAAGACCGCGCCGACGGCGAAGCCGCGATCAACGCGGTGATGACCGAGATGCACCGCATTGACCACGCGATGAGCCCGCACAAGCCAGAGTCGGAGCTGTCGCGCATCAACCGCCACGCGGCCGCCGCGCCGGTCAAGCTCAGCGACGAGATGGCCCGGCTCGTCAGCCGCGCACTCGACTTCTCCAGGCTTTCCGGCGGCGCCTTCGACATCACCTACGCGAGCGTGGGCCAGCTCTACGACTACCGCGAAAAGATCAAACCGAGCGACGCAGCCATTGCCCAGGCACGCGAGTCGGTCGGTTATCAGAACCTGATCCTTGACACCGCAGCACGCACGCTGCGTTTTGCGCGCGACGGTGTGCGCATCGACCTCGGCGGTTTCGCCAAGGGCCATGCGGTCGACAACGCCGCGGCGATCCTGGCGCGGCGCGGCATCAAGAACGCGATCGTCTCGGCCGGTGGCGACAGCCGCGTGATGGGCGACCACCGCGGCCGGCCCTGGACCATCGCGATCCGCGACCCGCGCCGGCCCGGCGAAGTGGTGGCGGTGCTTCCGCTCGAAGACACGGCCATCTCCACATCCGGCGACTACGAACGTTATTTCGAGCAGGACGGTGTGCGCTGCCACCACGTGCTCGACCCGAAAACCGGCAAGTCGCCGAGCAGCGTGCACAGCGTGACCATCCTCGCCGCCGATGGGCTCACGACCGAAGGGCTCTCGAAGAGCGTCTTCGTGCTGGGCGTGGAAAAGGGCATGCGGCTGATCGAATCGCAGGAGGGCGTCGACGCGGTCGTGATCGACGCTGCCGGGAAATTGCACTACTCGTCGGGCCTGCTCGACGGCGGGGCGCAGGCCGGCAACAAGACTCGTCAATGAACGAACAGATCTACAGGGGGACTTTGATGAACACTCGCACAAGAACCAATGCGCAACTGATGGCCTTGACGGCTTTCCTGCTCGGGGCCGGCCTTGCCGGTTGCGGCAGCAGCGGCAGCGACTCGACCTCGGTCACGGTGAGCGGCGACGTGCCGATCGCCTACGTGAAGCGGGCCAACACGATCGAGATGAACCCGACCGACGGCACCTCGTCGGCGCCGGGTGGCGACCTGATGATCCGCGAAAAATCATCGGCCAGTGCGCCCGAGCACAACATGACGGCGCAGTTCACCCAGGGCGTGGGCGATGCCTCCGACCCCGAGGTGTCCTACGACGGCAAGAAGATCGTGTTCTCGATGAAGTGCCCGACCTCGAACACCTCGAAGATCGGCGACGTGGCGGCCTGTACCGGCGCCTGGAACATCTGGGAATACGACATGACGACCGGTGGCCTCACCGGCGGCACCTTCCGCCGCCTGACGAGCGCCAGCGATTCCGACGACGTCGACCCGGCTTACCTGCCGGCCGGCCGCGGCTTCGTGTTCTCGTCGAACCGTCAGACCAAATCGAAGACGCTCGGCGCCATTCCCGGCCAGACCTACTACGCGCTTGACGAGTACGAGCGCGAGCGGGTGCTGAACCTGCACACGATGGACGCGACCGGTGCCGCGATCACGCAGATCTCGTTCAACCAGAGCCACGACCGCAACCCGGTGGTGCGCCCGAACGGCGACATCATGTTCTCGCGCTGGGAACACGTCGGCCCGCGCAACCGCTTCGCGATCTTCCGCACCAAGCCCGACGGCACCGACATGTTCGTGCTGTACGGCGCGCAAAGCCCGGGCAACAGCTTCCTGCACCCGCGCGACATGGACCCGGCCGGCAAGTACAAGGGCTTCGTCTCGTCCGACCTGATGTCGCTTTCGCGCACGCAAGAAGGCGGCGCGCTGATGTTCATCGACGCGGCCAAGTACTCCGAGAACAACACGCCGGCCAACTCCACCGTGCCGGCTCAGGGCGGCCAGACCGAAGTGACCGACAAGGCCCTGAACCAGGGCCGAGGCCTGTCGATGTTCGGCCGCATCACCACGCCGTACCCGCTGTGGGACGGCAGCAACCGCGTCTTGCTCGGCTACCGCCCCTGCGAGGTCACGCGCAACGGCGTGGTCGTGGCCTGCGCCACGCTGACCACCGAAGAAATCGCGCTGCTGAACAACAGCGAGCGCACCGATGCCGAAATCGCGACCGACGCCGTGCAAGACAACGTGCGCGCTTCCTACGCGATCTACATGTACGACCCCGGCCCGCAAACCTGGCTGATCGTGGCCGCGCCGCCGGTCGGCTTCATGTACACCGACCCGATCGCGATCCAGGCCCGCACCGAACCCAACGCGATCGACCCGACCGCCATCGACCCGGCACTGGCCGCCAAGGGCATGGCCCTGATCGAAGTGCGCAGCGTCTACGACACCGACGGTCTCGAGCGCATGGGCGAAGGCATGCTCGCGGCGGTCGACCTGCCGGCGGGCTGCACGGTCGGCATCGCCAAGACGACGCCGAGCGACACGATGGACACCCGCGCCAAGGTCGCCGACCTGGCGCGCATGAAAGACCCGGCCGACGCGGCCTACGGTTGTGCGCCGGCGCGCTTCGTACGAGCCACCCGCGCCGTGGCGCCACCGTCGAGCACGATGGGCCTGCGCTCGGCGATCGGTGAAACCGAATTCGAACAGGTGCAAATCCTGGGCTATGCGCCGGTCGAACCCGATGGTTCGTTCAAGCTGCAAGTGCCGGCCGACACCCCGCTCGCGTTTTCGATCGTCGACGCCAAGGGGCGTGGTATCCAGACCCACCTGAACTGGATTCAGGTGCGGCCCGGCGAGCGCCGCACCTGCGACGGTTGCCACAGCCCGCGCCGGGGCGGCGCACTGAACTCCGGTGCGGTCGTCAACGCCCTGCCTTCGGCGCTGCTGCCGAGCATGTCGAGCGCCCACCAGTCGGGCGAAACCATGGCCGCGCTGCGTGCCCGCCTCGACCCGACCGCGCTCAACCTGACCCCCGACATGGCCTACGCCGACGTCTGGGCCGACACGAGCAAGGCCGGCGTGAAGGCGCTCGCCCCGATCTCGGTCAAGT
>JANYFX010000671.1 GCA_025359585.1 Rhizobacter sp.
CCGTGGCCACCGAGGCCGCGGCCAGCGCGGCCGCCGTTGCCATCAGCCAGATCAGGGTGCAGCGCACCACCATCCAGAACGAGGTGCAGCGTGAAATATCGGAGCGTGTGGTCTATCGTGAGTGCGTGCATTCTGCTGAGCAGTTGCAGCGCCTTAATGCCGCGCTCACCGGCAGCGGGGCCGAGCCCGCTGGTCGTGGCCTCGTGCCCGCCTCTGGCGGCCTTGTCGGACGCGAGTTTCGGGGCAACGACGGCAAAGCTGGTGGAGGTGGCGGGCCAGTACCGTGAATGCAGAGCCGCCGCTCTCGGTCAGTGAAGAGACGGCGCGGCGTATCGCGCTGGCGATTCACGAGGTGCCGATCGAGATGCTGCTACGGGGCGGGCGGCTGAACCTGGATGCGGAGAGTCGGCAGCGAGCCGCAGCGCAGTACCTCGAGCAGATGCTCGAACCTGACAAGCCATTCTTGCCTGCGTGACTTTTGCGTGACCGCGGGCCACGCTCCCCTGCGTGTAGCAAAACCAAGCGGTGTGTGGGCGCCGCTAAGTCGTTGATATGCTGAACTTCCAAGCGGTCAGGTCGGGCTACGAACCAAGGGGTCGTGGGTTCGATTCCTGCCAGCCGCACCAGAAAAACAAGAAATGAATCAACGGCTTAGAGATTTCGGTCTCTAGGCCGTTTTTTTTCGGCCGGTTTCCAGGGACTTGTGGGGAAACTGACCTCCGCGTTTTCTAGCCCTGCTGCAAAAGCGTGGCGCCACTGCGACCCAGTGACCGTTGGCAGAGGCGCACCGATCGTGCACCGTTCAATGAAGACCGCAGAGCAGATGCGATAGGCAAGCGGCTCTTACACGGCGCGGCCGGAATGTGATGAGGCAGAAAACTCGTTTGACCGAGGGCGCCGCAAACGCTCAAATGAACTGGTTCGTTTCCATCAGGCCATGCCAGCACCGTGAAGCCAAACTCTTGCCAGATTCGCAGCCACAACGGCGAAAGTCGAGCCGAAAGCATGATCGCCACCCAAGCCGACTCGTGTGGCTCCGATGCCGACTGCGGTCGTTGCAGTGAACCGATGCCCCGCAGCGATCTGTCTCGGCGCCTTCGTGCGGCGTGGAACGAAAGCGCAGAGCGTTCCGTGGACATGGCGTTGCACATTCGGAGGCTTCTCGGTTTTGTACCGAAGCAGAGTCCGTCAGTCGTGGATGTCGAGTTCGCAAAGCCTTACCGCACAGCTCCATCAACGCACGCATGGGTCATGTGCCTGAGTGGAACGGCATGGCTGACGCGAGATGGGTGCCGGGCCGACACGATTCTTTCGCAGGGTGACGTCGAGCGCGTCTCGAGGGAGGAGCATCCACTCATCGTCGGTATGCCTCGCTGCAGGCTGCGGATGTTCGGGAAGCAAAAACAGTTGGCTGAGCGACATGAGACGGCGACAGCCTGAGTCGGATCGTGGTGCCACCGTCGACCTTGTGCTCCTTTCGTTTCATCGACGACGCAGCCATGCGCCTGCGCGGCGCTGAATGGGCACCGCTTCGACACACCTGAGTGAAGACCCAATGCTCCAAGTCTCTGCAATCGATCACATCGTGCTGACTGTGCGCAGCGTTGCTCGCTCCATGACTTTCTACGAGTCCGTGCTTGGCATGAGGCCCGTCGAGTTCAAGCCAGGAAGATTCGCGTTGCACTTCGGACAGCAGAAGATCAACCTTCACGAGTTCGGAACCGCCGTGGACCCGAACGTCCTACACGCCACCCCCGGTTCAGCCGACATCTGTTTCCGGACCGAGACGCTTCTGTTCGATGCAATCAAGCACCTGAAGATGCATGGAGTTCCGCTTGTACAGGGGCCGGTCAAAGCCGCCGGCGCGCGAGCCCCACTGCAATCCATCTACTTCCACGATCCGGATGCAAACCTCATCGAACTGTCGAACGAGTCGTAGAGCCATGCAGCCCCTGTCTGGTTTCTGTGAGCGCCCGCTTGTTCTTCCCATGCAGGTGTCGCGGTGAACCGTGCCGTGCTTGCAATGGCTTTGCTGTGCGCCTGCATCCGTCCTGCCATGGCACAGCCCAAAAGCAATGTCTTCGGCGACCCCTTCGAGCAGGTCACTTCGGGCATCGAGGCCTGCCCCGTCCCCGAAGGACCGCTGCTGACGGAGGCCGAAGCCAAAGCCGAGTCTCACTCGCGCGTCGAGCGCGGAACGAGTTGTTTTCAATCCGGTCGATGCAGGCTGCCCAACGCCTATCTCTACGACAGGGAAATCATTCCACGGGTGAAACGACTCATCGCCCAGGACCGGCGATTCGACCGCTCCAGCCTCTGGGTCGTGGGCCAGCGTCGATGGGTCTTCATCCTGGGCTGCGTCGAGACGGACGCCCAAGGGCTCGAAGTCGAAAAGGCGGTGCAGGCGATCGACGATGTCGAGGCGGTCGTCGGGAAATGGTCGACGGACACCGCTCGTGTTCCGTATCGAAAAGCCGACTCCGCGCATGAAACCAAAGGGCCGGGTGAAGCGCGCAGTCCCTCGAGCCCGTGAACAAGGAAGAACCAACATGCTGATCGCTCAACTCTCCGACATGCACGTCCGCCCCAGAGGTCAGTTGTACAGGGGCGTTGCCGATTCGAATCGCGGCTTGAGCGAAGCGATCGATCACCTGCATGGTCTGGATCGCCGGCCCGATCTGGTCTTGCTGTCGGGTGACCTTGTCGATGAAGGGCATTCCGACGAGTATGCAATGGCCCTGGAACTGCTCAGCGCCTTGACCATTCCCTACCTTGTCGTGCCCGGCAATCACGACAGGCGCGAGAATTTCCGCGCGGCATTTCCTGGCCACACTTACCTGCCGGCGCACGGGCCGCTTCACTACTGCGTCGACGACCATGCCGTGAGGCTGGTCGTGCTCGATTCATGCCTGCCCGGGCAACATCACGGGCACATCGACGCGGCGGGTCTGAGTTGGCTGCAGTCCACCTTGGCAGCGGATCCGCACAAGCCCACCATCGTCGTCATGCACCACCCGCCGTTCGTCAGCGGCATCGCCTGCCTTGACGAATATCGGCTCAAGGACACCGCGCCGCTGGAGCGGGTGATACGGGCTCAATCCAACATCGAGGCCGTGCTTTGCGGTCACGTCCACAGGGCGATGGCCAGGCGCTGGGCGGGGACTGTCGTGTTGACCTGCCCGAGCACTGCGACCGAAATCTGCCTGACATTGAGCCCGGGCGCCGCACCGCAATCCTGCCTGGGCCCGACGGCATGTCTGCTGCATCTCTGGAGTGCCGAGCATGGGCTGGTCAGCCACACCAGCCACATTGGCCAGTACGAGGGGCCCTACGCCTTCATCTGAGCCGGAAACGCCTCGGATTGATGGCCGTCCGGATGGCATGGCGGTGCGGCCGGACGTTCAGGACGACATGATCCGTGCGGTACCAGAGACCCGGATCGAGCTGCCGGGCGACACCGGGATTTCGGCGCGCAGGCGACAACGCACGCCCATGTCTTCTCCCTGCACGACATCGATCACGCCCCCGTGAGGCCAGCCGATGTCACGCAGGTAGCCGGCAAAGGCTGCTGTGGCCGCACCGGTCGCGGGATCTTCGT
>JANYFX010000690.1 GCA_025359585.1 Rhizobacter sp.
CTTTGGCGACAACCCGCATTCCCTGCACGGCGTGGGCTGGTTGCGGCCCTGGGAGATCGTTTCCAGCAGCGTGCTCGAAGTGGTGCTGCGCTACGAGCACACACCCGACGCCGACTGGCCGTTCGCCTTCGAAGCGCGCCAGTACTTCACGCTCACGCCGCAGGCCATGAGCGTGCAGATGGTGTTCACCAACACCGCCGATGTGGTGCAGCCGGTCGGCCTGGGCTGGCACCCGTACTTTCCGAAACGTGCCCGCAGCCGTCTCCACATCGAGCTGTCCGACCGCTGGGATTCCGACGCCACGCAGCTGCCCACGCGCAAGGTCGCGCAACCCGGCATCGACAGCGACGTGTCGCACCTGAGCTACGACAATTGCTTCGAAGGCTGGAAGGGCGCAGCGCGCATTCGCGACGAGAAGTTCTCGCTGCAGCTCAGCTCGTCGCTGCCTTACCTCGTGGTCTACACGCCGTCCGACCGCGACTACTTCTGCGTCGAGCCGGTGAGCCACGTGTCGAACGCGATCCACATGGCCGACCCGGCCGCGCACGGCCTGCGCACGCTGGCGCCGGGCGAGAGCTTCGAGGCGTCGATGAAACTCGAAGTCGCTGTGGTGTGATGCCGGCGGAAGCCCAAGTCCGGGTGGCGGTGGCGGCGCCGGCGCTGCTCGGCGAGTCGCCGGTGTGGCACCCCGGTGAGCAGGTGCTTTATTACTGCGACATTCCCGGCCAGTCGCTGCAGCGCTTCGACCCCGCGACCCAGGCGCTCGCGCAATGGAGCTTCGAGGCCGAGCCCGCGAGCCTGGCACCGATCCTCGGTGGCGGCCTGCTGCTGGCAATGCGCGACGGCCTCTGGCGCTTCGACCCGGCCACCGGCAAACGCGCGCGGCTGGCCGAGCCGCCGTACGACACGGCGGTCGAGCGCTTCAACGACGGCAAGTGCGATCCGCAAGGGCGCTTCTGGGCCGGCACGCTCTACGAGCCGCGCGACCCGGCGCTCGCCTCGTTGTACTGTTTCAGCGCCGGCAAGCTGGTGCGCCGGCAAGGCGACATCACCGTGTCGAACGGCCTGGCTTGGAGCCCGAACGGCCGCACGATGTACTGGAGCGACACCAAGGCGCACACCGTCTACGCTTTCGACTTCGACCCGGCGAGTGGCGCGCTCGCGGGCAAGCGTGTGTTCGCGAGCTTCCCTGTGAAACAGGCCGGGCAGGCGCTCGACAGCTACGGCGGCCGGCCCGACGGCGCGGCGGTGGATGCCGAAGGTTGTTATTGGGTGGCGATGTTCGAAGGCCAGCGTGTGCTGCGCCTGTCGCCGCACGGTGAAGTGCTTCGCGAGCTGCGGCTGCCGGTGCGCTGCGCGACCATGCCGTGTTTTGGCGGTGCCGACCTGAAGACGCTCTACATCACCACCGCCCGCGAGAAGCGCCCAGAAGCGGAACTCGCTGCGCAACCGCTGGCGGGTTGCGTGCTGGCGCTCGATGTCGATGTGCCGGGCCTGCCAGCCAACTTCTGCTCATTGAGCCGCTGAGCTCGTGCGCCGTGCCAGTCGGCGCGTTTCACCGATCGCCATCACGAAGAACTGATCGTCGGCCAGACCCCGGGCGGCGCGGGCCTGGGCCAGTTGCTGCGGCGGCTCGTCAAGCGCTTCGTCGGTCAGCTGGAAGGTGCCCCAGTGCACGCCGACCGAGCGCTTGGCGCCGAGGTCGAGGTGGATCTGAACCGCCTCTGCCGGGTTCACGTGCTGCGAGGTCATGAACCAGCGCGGCTCGTAGGCGCCGACCGCGATCAGCGCGATGTCGAAGCCGCCGCCTTCACGCTGGCGCGGCGCGAAGTGCTCGCGGATGTCGCTGAAGTCTTTCGAATAGCCGGTGTCGCCAGAGAAGAACAGGTGCAGGTCCGGCGCGAACACCGCGTAGCCGCCCCACAGCGTGGCCAGTTGGTCGTTCAGGCCACGCCCAGACCAGTGCTGCACCGGCGTGAGCACCACGTCGACCGGGCCGGTGGGCGAGGGCACAGAGTGCGACTGCCACCAGTCGAGTTCGACCACGTGGGTGATGCCACGCTCGGCCATCCAGGCCTTGATGCCGAGCGGCACCACGAACAGCGGCGAACCGCCCTGTTGCGCGGCGAGTGTGCGCACGCTGGTGTCGTCGAGGTGATCGTAGTGGTTGTGCGAGATCAGCACCACATCGATGTGCGGCAACTGCGCCAGCGTCAGCCCCGGTGGCGCATGGCGCTTCGGCCCGATGAAACTCAGCGGCGACACTCGCTCGGAAAACACCGGGTCGGTGATGAGGTTCAGCCCACCAAGCTGGGCCAGCATCGTTGCGTGGCCGACCCAGGTGATTGACGGGGCCATCGAGGCGCCGGCGCCGGCATTCGACGCGATGAAACCCAGGTCGGGCGCGACCTGCGGCGTGGCGCTCGCCGGCGGCCTGGGCAGGCCTGCGAGCAGCGCGTCGATCTTCCACTTCAACAGGGCCGTCAGTCCCTTGGGTTCGAACTCGAGGTAGTTGTTCTGAAAGCCGTTCGGCCGGTGGTGCGCTTTCATCGAGGGGTCGGCAGCGCCGGCTCTGGCGCTCAGGCACAGTACCAGCGCTGCGAGGGCGAGCGGCCGGATCGGGAGGCGGTTTTTGGGCATGGCGCGCAGGATAGCCGCGCCCCGATGCTCGTGTATCTTGCAGGCGCCTTACAGGCCCGCCAAGACCTGCCCGATCGTTCGGCGGGCCGTAACGCGCGGGTTTCCTCGTATAATTCCGAGGCTTTGCTGCGCCCAGTTGTCCTCTGAACCATGACCATCACGAATGTCCGTGCGAACGTCCGTGGTGCGGTGTTTGAAGACGAACAGGAGCCGGCGCCCTTCAAGGCGCTGACCGCCGCAGAAGCACAGGATTTGAGAAACAAGGACCCGTCGATTTCGCCATGGCGGGTGGTGGCAGCGCAAGCGCTGGCAGGTTTGGTGTGTGTGGCCGTGGTCTGGGCCCTCACGCAGCGTTCGAGCGCTGCATGGTCTGCGCTTTACGGCGCGGCCGCCACGGTGATCCCGGGTGCCTTGCTGGCGCGTGGGATGACCCGGGGAACAAAGGGCGCGGTGGCTGCGGCTGCCGGCTTCATGTTCTGGGAAATGCTGAAGATTGGGGTGGCGGTCGCCATGTTGGTGATCGCCGCGAGGGTCGTACCGAACCTGAGCTGGCCGGCTTTGCTGGTCACGATGGTCGTGTGCATCAAGGTGAACTGGGTGGCGCTGCTGTGGCGCCCCCGGCGACTGAACGACAAGGCTTGGAAACAACATGGCAGCTGAAGGCACGGCGCATGCCCCGACCGCGGGTGAATACATCATTCACCACCTGCAGCATCTGCAGAACGGCAAACAATCCGGTGTGGTCGACTTCTCGGTCATCAACCTCGACTCGGTGTTCTTCACCGTCTTCATCGGCGCCCTCGGTTGCTGGCTGCTGTGGCTGGCCGCGCGCAAGGCGACTTCGGGCGCGCCCGGTCGTTTTCAGGCCGCCGTCGAAATCCTCGTCGAGATGGTCGACAGCCAGGCCAAAGGCATCGTTCACAACGCCACCAGCCGCAAGCTGGTCGCACCCCTCGCGCTGACGGTCTTCGTCTGGATTTTCCTGCTCAATGCGATGGACCTGCTGCCCGTCGATCTGCTGCCCTGGGTCGGCGAGCACGTGCTCGGCCTCGAGCACCTGCGGGTCGTGCCCACCGCCGACCTCTCGATCACGATGGGCCTGTCGCTCGGCGTGTTGATCGTGTGCCTGGTCTACAACGTCAAGATCAAAGGTGCGAGCGGATGGATCCACGAATTGTTTGCCGCACCGTTCGGCGACAAGTGGTTCCTGTACCCGGTGAACTTCCTGATGCAGATCATCGAGTTCATCGCCAAGACCGTGTCGCACGGCATGCGGCTGTTCGGCAACATGTATGCCGGCGAACTCATCTTCATGCTGATCGCCTTGATGGGTGGG
>JANYFX010000696.1 GCA_025359585.1 Rhizobacter sp.
CGACGGTCGGCGCGCCCACCGGCGAGCCGGTGCTGATCTTGCACGGCACCGCCGGCTCGGGCACCGGCATGCTGAACCCGGCCTTCGCCGGCGAGCTGTTCGGCCCGGGCCAGCCGCTCGACGCGAGCAAGTTTTTCATCATCCTGCCCGACGCCATCGGCGCCGGCAAATCGGCCAAGCCATCCGACGGCCTGCGCGCCAAGTTCCCGAAGTACAACTACGACGACATGGTGCTCGCGCAGTACCGCCTCGTCACCGAAGGCCTGGGCCTGCGCCACCTGCGCCTGGTGCTCGGCAACTCGATGGGCGGCATGCACACGTGGGTCTGGGGCGTGACGTATCCGGGCTTCATGGATGCGCTGGTGCCGATGGCTTCGCAGCCCACCGAGATGTCGGGCCGCAACTGGATGATGCGGCGCCTGCTCACCGATTCGATCCGCAACGACCCCGAGTGGAACGGCGGCAACTACAGCACGCAGCCGCGCGCGTTCCGCACGGCCAACGTGTGGTTCGGCGTGGCCACGATCGGCGGCTCGCAGGCGTATTACAAGGCCGCGCCCACGCGCGTGCAGGCCGACAAGCTGGTGACCGAGCGCATGGCCGCGCCCTTCACCGCCGACGCCAACGACTTTCTGTACCAGTGGGATTCGTCGGACGACTACAACCCGGCGCCGGGGCTGGAGCGCATCCAGGCCACGCTGCTCGCCATCAACTCGGCCGACGACGAACGCAACCCGCCCGAGCTGGGCATCATGGAGCGCGAACTCAAGCGGGTGAAGGGCGGGCGGCTGTTTCTGATCCCCGGCAGCGAAGAGACGCGCGGGCATGGGACGACGGGGATGGCGAAGTTCTGGAAGGGGCAGTTGCAGGAGCTTCTGCAGAACGCGGCGAGGGTTGGTAGATAGGGCCGGTCAAGCGACCGGAGTGAGGGCGCTTGTAGTGGTCGTCGAGCCGTGCCAGTGTCTGCTCCCCGGGGGGTACCCCTTGCCATGACTGCCTCCCGGACCAGGTCCAGTTCGCCCCGGAAGCTGTGGAAGTGATGCCCTCGTAGGGCCCAGTAGACTCACAGAGGGAGACAGGACCGTGAGGCCGCCTGAGCGATCCGAATCGATTTGGAGGGTGCTCAATAGCCGCCAACGTGCCTCCCGCCTACAGAACCGAGTCTCAACAGAGCAAGGATATGACCAGCACCCAACAACGCGCCGAACTCCAGCGCCGCATCTGGCAGATCGCCAATGATGTCCGTGGGGCCGTCGACGGCTGGGACTTCAAGCAATACGTGCTTGGCGCCCTGTTCTACCGCTTCATCAGTGAAAACTTCGCGGCCTACATCGAAGGCGGGGAGGAGAGTGTTGACTACGCTGGGCTGTCTGACGCGGTCATCACGCCGGAGATCAAGGACGACGCCGTCAAGACCAAGGGCTACTTCATCTACCCCAGCCAGCTGTTTGCTAACGTGGCCGCTGGGGCCAAAGACAACGAGCGCCTGAACACCGACCTGGCCGCCATCTTCGCAGCCATTGAAGGCTCCGCGCTGGGCTACCCGTCAGAGCGCGACATCCGCGGCCTGTTTGCCGACTTCGACACCACCAGCAACCGCCTGGGCAACACCGTCAAGGACAAGAACGCCCGCCTCACTGCCGTGCTCAAGGGCGTGGCCGACCTGGACTTCGGCACCTTTGACGACAGCCACATCGACCTGTTCGGCGACGCCTACGAATTCCTCATCTCCAACTACGCCGCCAACGCGGGCAAATCGGGCGGCGAGTTCTTCACGCCGCAGCAAGTTTCCAAGCTGATCGCCCAGCTGGCCATGCACAAGCAGACGAGCATCAACAAGATCTACGACCCGGCCTGCGGCTCGGGCTCGCTGCTGCTGCAAGCCAAGAAGCACTTCGATCAACACATCATCGAAGAAGGCTTCTTCGGCCAGGAACTCAACCACACCACCTACAACCTGGCGCGGATGAACATGTTCCTGCACAACGTCAACTACGACAAGTTCAACATCCAGCTGGGCGACACCCTCATCGACCCCCATTTCGGCGACGAGAAGCCTTTCGACGCCATCGTCTCCAACCCGCCGTACTCGGTGAAGTGGAAAGGCGCTGACGACCCCACGCTGATCAATGACGACCGCTTTGCCCCGGCCGGCGTGCTCGCGCCCAAGTCCAAGGCCGACTTTGCCTTTGTGCTGCACGCGCTGAGCTACCTCTCCGCACGCGGACGCGCGGCCATCGTCTGCTTCCCCGGCATCTTCTACCGCAGCGGCGCGGAGCAGAAGATCCGCCAATACCTGGTGGACAACAACTTCGTGGAATCGGTGATCTCGCTGGCGTCCAACCTGTTCTACGGCACCACCATCGCCGTGAACATTCTGGTGCTGTCCAAGCACAAGACCGACACCACCACCCAGTTCATCGATGCCAGTGGGCTGTTCAAGAAGGAGACCAACAACAACCTGCTGCTGGACATGCACATCGACCAGATCATGGCGGTGTTCGACAGCAAGGCGAATGTGGAGCACTTCGCGAAGGCAGTGCCTTTTGAGAAGGTGGCTGCCAATGAGTACAACCTGTCGGTCAGCAGCTACGTCGAAGCCAAGGACAACCGCGAGGTGGTGGATATCGCCCAACTCAATGCCAAGCTGAAAACTACGGTCGCCCGAATCGACCAGCTCCGCAAAGAGATTGACGCCATCGTGGCGGAGATCGAAGGCGAGGAGCTGGGCGAATGAGGAGCGCGGATTTTTTGGAAAGTCGCTTGGATGGGGTTGAGGTGGAGTGGAAGGCGCTGGGGGATGTGGCTGAATATGTACGCGGTTTGGTTTATAACAAATCTAGCGAAAGCTCGGATGATCAGGGTTATAAGGTTCTGCGAGCAAATAATATTACTCTCACAGGAAGCTCGTTGAATTTCGATGATGTCAAAGTCGTGGATTTTGATACAAAGGTTAAGGGTTCGCAAAAGCTCCATAAAGGCGATATTCTGATAAGCGCGGCGAGTGGCAGTCGCGAGCACGTTGGCAAGGTTGCATTTATCGGTGCGGATACTGACTTCTACTTTGGCGGATTCATGGGGGTTGTGAGATGTGGTGAGAGCTTGAGTTCGCGCTTTCTATTTCATATTCTCACGAGCGATATGTTTCAAAAACATCTCGATGAAATGCTGAATAGCTCAACCATCAATAACTTGAGTTCAGCAGTAATGGGGGCTTTTAAGATCCCCCTTCCCTGTCCGAATAGGCTTAAAAAGTCGCTTGAAATTCAAGCTGAAATTGTTCGAATTCTTGATGACTTTGCCGAGCTTACAGCCGAGCTTACAGCCGAGCTTACAGCCGAGCTTACAGCCCGCAAGATACAATACAACCACTATCGGGATCGGTTGTTGCGTTTTGAGGGTGGTGAGGTTGAGTGGAAGCCTATGGGTGAGATTGGGAACTTCATCCGTGGCAAGCGCTTCACGAAGGCTGATTTTGTGGATGACGGAATCAGCGCGATTCATTACGGTGAGATTTACACCCGATATGGTGTTTGGACCGATCATGCCGTATCCAAGGTTCGGGCCGACATGAAAGGCTCGTTGCGCTACGCAAAGCCAAATGATGTCGTGTTGACCGGCGTTGGCGAAACAGTTGAAGACGTCGGAAAGGCCGTCGCCTGGATAGGCGGTGGCAATGTGGCCATTCATGACGACAGCTATGCCTTCCGTCATTCGATGAATCCAAAATACATTTCCTATGCCATGCAAACTGCGGCGTTCATCGATGAGAAGGCCAAGCATGTGTCTCGCGGGAAGGTCAATCGATTGCTGGTCGATGGCATTGCCAAGGTCAGAGTGCCAATCCCTTATCCGAATGATGTCGAGAAGTCTCTTGCGGAGCAGGCGCGCATCGTCACCCTCCTGGACAAGTTCGATTCGCTGACCAACTCCATCACCGAAGGTCTGCCCAGAGAAATCGAGCTTCGACAGAAGCAATACGAGCATTACCGCGAGTTGCTGTTGAACTTCCCGAAGCAGCACGGGGTGGCGGCCTGAAATGAGCGCGACGCTGACCCAGATTGCCCAGCAGCTGAAAGATGCCGGCAAGAAGGTGCAGCTGATCTATGCCTTTAATGGCTCAGGCAAGACGCGCCTGTCGCGAGAGTTCAAGGAGCTGATTTCACCCAAGGCAGAGGGCGCGGAAGCTCAGGCATCCGAGTTGGCAGAGAAGAAGGTCCTCTACTACAGCGCATTCACGGAGGATCTGTTCTATTGGGACAACGACTTGGGGCAGGATGCCGAGCCCAAGTTGATCATCCAGCCCAACTCGTTCACCCGATGGGTTCTGGGCGAGCAGGGCCAGGACCGAAACATCACCGCCACCTTTCAGCGCTACACCAGCGAGAAGCTGACCCCGCATTTCAGCGCAGACTTCTCGTCGGTCAGTTTTTCGTTTGAGCGCGGCAACAATCAGCAAGAGCCTCACATCAAGATCTCCAAAGGCGAGGAAAGCAATTTCATCTGGAGCGTGTTCAATGCCTTGCTGGAGCAGGTGATTGCCGAGCTGAACATCGCCGAGGTCGCCAACCGCTCCACCGATGCGTTCGACAACCTGAAGTACGTCTTTGTCGATGACCCGGTGAGTTCACTGGATGAGAATCACTTGATCGAGCTGGCGGTCAACCTAGCGGGGTTGATCAAGTTCAGTCAGTCCACTGATCTGAAGTTCATCATCACCACGCACAGCCCGCTGTTCTACAACGTGTTGTTCAATGAGTTGAACAACAAGGCCTGCTACATGCTAGAGCGCCTGGAAGACGGCAGTTTCACGTTGACGGATGTGCGCGCCGATCTCAACTTGACCCACCCTGCCGATCTCAACTTAACCCGGGGATGGGTGCCGGCGTTGTAGCTGCCGGCTGTGGATAACTGTAGCTGTTTCCTCCTTTTACTCGATGGTTCGGACTGTTGGTGTGG
>JANYFX010000700.1 GCA_025359585.1 Rhizobacter sp.
CGGTTGTAGCGCTTGCCGTGGCACACATCGCAAGGCACGTACACATCGGGCAGAAAGTGCATCTCGACCTTCAACACGCCATCACCCTGGCAGGCCTCGCAGCGGCCGCCGGCCACGTTGAAGCTGAAGCGGCCGGGGCCATAGCCGCGTTCCTTGGCGGTGTTCATCTCGGCGAACAGCTCGCGGATCGGCGTGAACAGGCCCGTGTAGGTGGCCGGGTTGCTGCGCGGCGTGCGGCCGATCGGGCTCTGGTCGACATTGATGACCTTGTCGAACGCATCGAGCCCTTCGATGCTGTCGTGCGGCTCGGCTTCGGCATGGCTGTTGTAGAGCTTGCGCGAGACCGCCGCATAGAGCGTGTCGTTGACGAGCGTGCTCTTGCCCGAGCCCGACACGCCGGTCACGCAGGTCAGCAGGCCGACCGGGATATCGACACTGACACTCTTCAGGTTGTTGCCCCGCGCATTGGTGATGCGCAGCAGTTGCGGCGGCTCGGGCATGTCGGCCAGCGTGTGGCGCTTCTTCGGTACCGCGATGCGCAAGACGCGCGACAAGTAGCGCCCGGTCAACGAGTCAGGGTTCGCCGCCACCTCCTGCGGCGTGCCCTGCGCCATCACGCGACCGCCGTGCACACCGGCGCCCGGCCCCATGTCGATCACGTGGTCGGCGGCCATGATCGCGTCTTCGTCGTGTTCGACCACGAGCACGCTGTTGCCGATGTCGCGCAGGTGGCGCAGCGTGCCGATCAGGCGTTCGTTGTCGCGCTGGTGCAGGCCGATGCTGGGCTCGTCGAGCACGTACATCACGCCGGTCAGGCCCGAGCCGATCTGCGACGCCAGGCGGATGCGCTGCGACTCGCCGCCCGAGAGCGAATCGGCGTTGCGGTCCAGGCTCAGGTAGTTCAGGCCCACGTCGTTCAGGAACTTCAGGCGCGAGCGGATTTCGCGCACCACCTTGTCGGCGATCTCGGCCTTCGCGCCTTGCAGCTTCAGCTTCTCGAAATAGGCCAGGCATTCGCGCAGCGTGAAGTGTTCGACGCGGTAGATCGGCTCGCGCTCACCGCTGGCCGAGTCCGCCAGGAACACGTGGCGCGCTTCGCGCCGCAGGCGCGAGCCTTCGCAGTCGGGGCAGGGCTTCGCACTCTGGTAACGCAGCAGGTCTTCGCGCACCGCGGCGGAGTCGGTCTCGCGAAAGCGCCGCGACAGGTTCGGCAGGATGCCTTCGAACGGGTGCGAGCGTTTGACGCTGCGCATCTTGCCGCGCGCGCCCTCGGCTTCGTAGACGAACTCGATCTCCTGTTCGCCTGAGCCGTGCAGCAGCACGTGTTGGGCGTCTTTCGGCAGCAGCTCGAAAGCGGCGTCGATGTCGAACTTGTAATGCCGCGCCACGCTCTCCAGCAGCGAGAAGGTGTAGCCATTGCGCCGGTCCCAGCCCTTGACCGCACCGCTGGCCAGGCTCAGCGACGGGAAGGCGACGACCCGCTCGGCGTCGAACACAGTCGTGTGGCCGAGGCCGTCGCAGGTCGGACAGGCGCCGACCGGTGAGTTGAACGAGAACAGGCGCGGTTCGAGTTCGCTCAGCGAATAACTGCAGACCGGGCAGGCGAACTTGCTGGAGAACAGGTGCTCTTTCGCGCTGTCCATCTCGAGCGCCATCGCGCGGCCATCGGCAATCCGCAAGGCGGCCTCGAAACTCTCGGCCAGGCGCTGCTGCAAACCGGGCTGCACTTTGACGCGGTCGATCACGACGTCGATGTCGTGCTTTTCAGTCTTCTTCAGCTTCGGCACATCGGCTGCTTCATACGCCGTGCCGTCGACACGGAAACGCACATAACCCTGTGCCTGCATGTCGGCGAAGAGTTCGGTGAACTCGCCCTTGCGGTCACGCACCACGGGCGCCAGTACCATCAGTCGGGTGTCTTCCGGCAGCGCGAGCGTGGCATCGACCACCTGGCTCACGCTCTGAGCCTGCAGCGGCAAATCATGGTCGGGGCAATACGGCGTGCCCGCTCGCGCGTACAGCAGGCGCAGGTAGTCGTGGATTTCGGTGACGGTGCCGACCGTCG
>JANYFX010000732.1 GCA_025359585.1 Rhizobacter sp.
CGGCAGCCCGCGCAGCAGCACCGTTCGCAAACCACGGTGCGTGAAATGACTCTCGACGAGTTGCTCGAACTGCAACCAGCCCAGGCGGCGAATCCAGTCGGCCTCTTTGGCCCCGCGTGCCGCAGCAGGCACACCCGTCGCAGCCCGTACCTTGGCAAGCTGCCAGGCCGCCATCAGGCCGCAGGCGAACGGCAGCACATACGGGGCGGCTGCCAACGCCCAGCGCCGCGGCTCGGCTGAAATCGCCAGACCCTCGGCATGCGAACGCAGCACATCGACAAGCTCTGCGCGCGCCACGTAGGCAAGCACCGCGAGCACGAGCCAGGCCAGCGCGAAGGCCGCATGGCGAAGCTGGCGCCAGATCGGGCCGGTCGGGAGGCTCATGGGGACCTGGCCCGATCAATTCCGAAAACGAGCATCAGTTGCGTGCCGCCATGCCCGATGTTCGACCGGGCGACGCCGAAAGTCTAGCGGCGCTTGCAGTGCCTGCGTGACCTGCGCACACGTGGGGTGGGCGGCACACCGACTCCAAGGCACACTCCGGCAGCGGCGCGCTGGTGACCGCGGCAACACGGGACGGCATGAGCCTCTTTCGCAGCACCCACTCGACCCCTTCCAGCTTGCGCAGCTTCTGGCGCATGGGGCTCTGCGTGCTTCTCGGGGGTCTCGTGGCGAGCTCGGTCATGGCGGCCGATGCCGAGCGCCCGCTGCTGGTGGTCGAACAGGCGGCACACAGCGCGCCGGTGCGTCGCATCGAGGTCAGCGCGGCGCGCGGGCTGGTCGTCACGGCGTCGGACGACCGCACCGCGCGGGTCTGGGGCCTGTCCAGCGGCGAGCTCCAGCTGATCCTGCGGCCGCCGGCGTTCGGCGCCGAGGGCGGGCGGCTCTACGCCGTGGCGATCCACCCGACCGAGCCGCTCGTGGCGCTGGGCGGCACCACAGGCGGTGAAGGTCACCCGCACCAGATCTACCTGTTCGACCTGCAATCGGGAGCGCTGCGCCGAACCATCGACGCGCAGGCCGGCGACATCCGCAAGCTCGCCTGGTCGGCCGACGGCTCGCTGCTGCTGGCGGGCTATGCCGGCAGCAATGGCCTGCGCGTTTTCTCGCTCGACGGCCGGCCCTTGCTCGACAAGCGACTCGACGGCCCGGTCTTCGGCCTGGCCACCGCGGGCAACGGGCTGGCGGCCGTGGTCGGCCTCGACGGTCGGCTGCTCACCTACCGTGCCATGGCCGGCGCGGTCAGCCCGCTTCTCGACCTGTCCCTGGGCAATCGCCGCGCCGCCGGCGTGTCGTTCAGCCCCGACGGCCGCCAGTTCGCGGTCGCGTTCGCCGACGCGACGATCGGCACCAACGGGCGCGAGAACACGCACGAAGCGGTCGAAATCTTCGACGCCGAGACCGGCCGCAGCATCGCCCGGCTGCCGCCGGTTCCGGTCTACGACGGCGACCTGCGCACGGTCGCCTGGTCGGCCGACGGCCGCTTCATCTACAGCGGCGGCACGGCGCGCTCGCGTGACGACGCGTTCCCGATCGTGCAGTACGACGTGGCGCGCCACGCGGTGGCCGCCCAGACTTTTGTCGCCCGCGACTCCGTCACCGACCTCCACGCCCTGCCCGACGGCGGCTTGGCCTACAGCAGTTTCGACGGCTCCTGGGGCATTTTGAGCGGCGGGCAAGTGGTGCGCCGGGTCGCCTCGCCGGTGGTGGCGATCCGTGGTGACACGCCTTCCGACCTGGAGGTCGGGCCCGATGCGCTGACGCTGCGCTGGGGCATGAAAAGCGCCGAGGGCGGGCTCGGCTTCCAGTTCGAAAAGCGCGCGCTCGGGGTGCGCCCGATGGCGTCGCTGCGCGCCCCCGAGACGCGCTTCGGCACGTTCGGCGCGGCGCTGTCGGACATCAACAACCAGCGCCGCCCGCCGGTCATCAACGGCAAGGCGCTGCCGCTGGCGGCGGCCGAACGCTCGCGTGCCGCGACGGTGCTGCGCGCCAGCGCCTCGGCCGTGGTCGGCACGAACCGCGCGCTCTACCGGGTCGACGACAAGGGCGAAGTGCTCTGGCGCATGCCGGTCGACACAGAGATCCGCGCCGTCAACGCGAGCGAGGACGGCCGCCTCGTCGTCAGCGCCATGGCCGACGGCACGCTGCGCTGGTGGCGTGCGCGCGACGGCGTGCTGCTGATGACCCTGCTCGCCACCTCCGACGGCCGCTGGGTGGTGTGGACGCCCTCGGGCTACTACGACGCCAGCGCCGGTGCCGACCAGATCGTCGGCTGGGCGCTCGGCCAGGGCCCGCAGCGGCCGATGAGCTACTACTCGCTGAACCGTTTTCGCGACCGGTTCAACCGACCCGACGTCATCAATGCGCTGCTGAAGACACTCGACGAGGACGAGGCCTTGCGCACACTCAGCGCCCAGGAGAGCGCGCAGCGCGACGCGGTGGTCGCCGATGCCCGCGCCACCGACCTGGCGGCCCGCGCCGCCGAGCGCGAAGCCGCGGCGCAGGCGACGCTCGCGCGCCAGGCCGCGCAGCGCGAGGCCGATGCCCAGCGGGCCGCGTTGCAGGCCGCGAAAGAACGTGCCGCCGTGGCCGAGCTGACACGCCAAGCCGAAGCACGCCAACGCGCGGCGCGCGACCAGGCCGAGCGTGACACCGCCGCACGCGAGCTGGCGGCGCGCCAGGCCGAGGCCGTCGAGGTTCAGGCCCGCGAGGCCGAGAAGAAGGTCGTCGCGCAGGAAGCGCAACGGCTGCTGGCGCGGGTGATCGCGATGGAAGAAGCGGCGGCGCGCGAGGCCGCTGCGCTGGCACTGGCCTCACGCGCCGCGGCCGACGAGGTGGCAGCGCAGGACGCTCGCAGCAAGGCCAAGCGGCTGCTCGCCGAGATCAAGGCGACCGAGTTCCCGCCGGCCTTGTCGGCCGCCGACGCGCGGCGCCTGAAGGTCAGCAGCGCCGAAGTGAAACTCGCGTTCGTGGTCTCGTCGTCGGGGCCGAACGCCGAGCTGCGGGTCGAGGTGCGTGTCAATGGCCGGCCAGCCCAGCCTTCCGAGCTGGTGGTGCCACGCAGCCTCGACGGGGCCACGCGCGGTTATGCCCGGCTCGATGTCGCCGAAGGCGAGTCGCTGGTCGAGATCATCGCCAGCAACAAGTACGGCGCGTCGGAGCCGCTCGCCTTCACGATCGAACGGCCGGTGGTGGCGGTGGCGATCGAGGTGCGCCCCGGGCCCGCCGCGCTGCCGCCGGCCGCCGCACGCCAAGCCACCGACCTGTACGTGCTGGCGATCGGCGTGAGCGAGTACGGCCGCGCCGACTACAACCTCGGCCTGCCCGCCAAGGACGCGCGCGATTTCGCTGCCACGATGAAAGCGCAGGAAGGCAAGCAGTACCGCCGTGTCATCGTGCGCACGCTCACCAACCGCGAAGCCACCCGCGCCAGCATCAACCGCGAGTTCGAGTGGCTGCGCACCTCGGTCGGGCCGAACGACGTGGCGATGCTGTTCATGGCAGGGCACGGCCTGAACGACAGCACCGGCCAGTACTACTTCATCCCGCACGACGGCCAGCACGAGCGCCTGCTCTCGACCGCCGTCTCGCAGGAGGCGATCGTCTCCACGCTGTCGAAGATCCGCGGCCGCACGCTGTTTTTCGTCGACACCTGTTTCGCCGGCAACTCGCTCGGCGCATTGCGCCAGAACGGGCGCAAGACCGGCAAGACCGAGAAGATGATGAACGACCTGTCGTCGTCGGAAAACGGCGTGGTCGTGTTCGCTTCGAGCACCGGGCAGGAAGAGTCGGAAGAAAAAGCCGAGTGGGGCAACGGCGCGTTCACCAAGGCGGTGATCGAGGGCCTGGGAGGCAAGGCCGACTTCATGCGCGCCGGTCGTGTGACTTTCGCAGGCCTGAACCTGTTCGTCTCGGAAGAAGTGGTGCGCATCACCAACGGCCGACAGCGCCCGGTGTTCATCTCGCCGCGCGGCATCCCCGACTTCGCGCTGTCGCGCCTGTGAGCGCGAACCCGCGACGAAACCTCCCACGAATGAGGGACGACGCCGGGCTTCGCCGCGTTGTAAGTGAAGGTTGCTTGCGATAAGCTGAACCCGCGGCAGGTCGACGAGGGGCAGTTTGCCCGAGCGCTGCGCGAACCCTGGGAGGGGTCATGGTCCACTCTGCCTTCAAGCTGTCTTCTTCGGTGCTGGTGTTGGCGATGCTCGGCAGCTGCGGAGGGGGTGGCGGGGGCGAAACACCCCCCCCGGCCGTCATCACCGGCGTCACCGCCACGTTCGACTACAACTGGGACGCCACCTCCGGCAGCCCGGGTGGCGACAGCGGCGGCGTGGGTGCCGGCGCCGACGGCGCGGGCGGCGTGGGCGGCGGCGGCGACTTCGGCCAGTTCCGCAACGCGCTGGTGATCGTGAAGCTCAAGGACGGCACCGTGCTCGGCTCGGCCAAGACCGACCCGAACAACGGCATGGTCACGATCTACCCCGGCAAGACCTATCAGGGCCCGCTCTACCTCGAACTGCGCGGCAGCGCCGACGCCACCTACTACGAAGAAGGCAAGGACGCCTACGTGCCCTTCCCCGAAGGGGCGGT